>DXDX01000040.1 GCA_019115265.1 Candidatus Flavonifractor merdigallinarum
GGCCGCCCTTTTGGAGGGGAGTGGAGAGGGGAACGAGAAGTTCCCCTCTCCGCCTTTTCTTTCCCCGGTTTCTTTTCCGCGAAAAGAAATCGGGTCCCCGCTGGATAAGCGGCCCGCGCGGCGAGCGCAAACCTCGCCAGCTTGGCCGGTCAGAAAATTCCGTTACCCGATGCGGATTTCCACGCCGTTGACCTGAATATCGCCGTCGGCCCGGATGAGAATGTACTTCACTCCGTCAATAATGCGGGTCTGCACCCGATCGCTCTCCTCCGGGGCAACCTGGATGACGATGCCGGGGGCGCTGATCTCCAGACGCTTGGTCTCCATCAGATTCTGCGGGGTAATCCGGGTCTCCTCCCCAAAAGCCATCTCATACTGCTGGTCAAAGGCGGCCACTTGGGTCTGGCTCACCCCGCAGGAGGCCAAAATCTGATTCACCTGCTGCCGGGACACCGACAGCGGCTCCTCCTCGCGGCTCTCCTTGTAGGCCTCAATACGCTCCCGCAGCTCCTCCTGGACCGCCTGCACTACCTGGAAGCTGTCGTCCTCCTCCTCCAGCACGTCGGCCAGAATGGTCTGGAAGGTCTCCCGCTGCTGGTCGGCGGGCATGGGCAGCGGCGCTCGAAACACCGCGTCCACAAAGCTCTCCTGGCTCTTGTTGCAGTCCTTGGTGTAGTAGAGGGCCCCATAGAGGTTGGTGCTGCGCTGGTCAAAGGCCGGGAAGAGGAACCCCACCTCCGGGGCGGCCACCAGCCACTCCGCTGCCCAACTGTGGAGGGCGTTTTCCGAGAGGTCATACCCCAGGGCGGACTTACGCAGCTTCACCGGACAGACGGCGCACACCAGATAGGTAAAAACCTCGTCGCTCCCGTCGTCCTGCCGCTCGCCGTCCTTGGCGCGGTAGGGCACATCATACCGGTCCCGGGCCAGCAGGATGAGATAACTCCCCTCCAGCTCCAAAGAGGCGATGGCCTTCTGATAAAAGCGCTCCACCACCTCTTGATCTTCCAGCCCGGCGTCGTCCCGCAGCGCCATAAGCAGGCGGTGCTCCTCGCTGTCAGCCACCTGGGCGGTGGTAAATTCGATGTCCAGCAAATTCCGCCCCAGTCCACCGGTCAGGGTGCGGCGCAGCAAGGCCAGCACCTTCTCTCCCTCCTCCTCGGACATAAGGGCCAAAGACTGCTGAAACTCCCCCACAATTTCCCGGTTCTCGTTGATGTAGCATCCCCGCACATGGGTGATGGCGCTCTTGTCCTGGCGGAAGCGGCGGCGCAGCTCCGCAATTTCCTTTTCCTTCATGACAAACCTCCCCGCGCCCATCGGCGCCTGTTGACTAAAAAAGCGCCCGGCCTCCACAAAAGAGGCCGGGCGCCGCATTCCCAAATTCCGGTTCCTTACATGAGCCGGACCGTGTAGTAGACCGCCATGGCCAGCAGCCACACAATCACCACACCGTAGAGCACCATCATGGAACCCAGTACCAGCGCGGCCACCTGCACCAGCAGGGCCACGGCGCAGGACACATAAAGCATGGCGTAATTGGTGTTTTTGGTAAAGACCCGCACCAGCTTGCCCTGCACGGACAGCAGGCCGCCGCTGGTCTGAAGCTTCCAGGTGAGGACCGCCACCGCGATCAGCACCACAACTTCCACCGCCAGATAGACGTACACCAGCACCTCATTGCCCGCCCGGCGATCCAGCATCCACAGGCCCAGACCGCTGAGCACCCCCAGCAGGGTCACCAGGAAAAACTCATGCTGATAGAGGTAGTACACCAGGGCCAGCACCGCCAGACAGGGCACACCCACATACAGCGCGCTGATGCCGGTCTTGTTGGGGTACAGCCGGGCCACCACCGCGCACACCGCCAAAATAGCCAGAATGGTGGTCAAAACCTGGGGCAGCAGGGCGTGCTCGCCCTTTTTCCAAGTGAGGAACCACCAGACCGCACACGCCACAAAGGCGATGGGCAGGACAATGGCCAGAACACCAAACATCTGATACAGGCCCTGTTGGATGGCCAGTTCACTCACTCTTGCATTGACATAGTAGCGATTGAGAAGGAGGAGCAAAGCCTCAAGAATCACCGACCCGGCAATCCAAATGAGGACTCGATTGAGAATCGCATCCTCCTGCTTGGCCCGTTCCGCTCGTTCTCTCTTATCCATGTGTTCATCTCCTGTGCCTGAATCATTGGTCTCGCATTTGTATATTTTAGCAGAACTCGGCAGGTTTTGCAACAGGAAAAACACCCAATTTCAAGAGAAGTCTTTACCCCCTCTTATATGGTGTGTTACAATAAGGTCTACGACACAAACTGACCCTTGGTTCCAGGACTTTCCCACCCCACCGGTTTTGCGATTGGAGTTTTTCACTATGCTGAAGCGTACCACATCCCTTTCCGTTCTCTTGTCTCTGGCGCTGCTCTCCGGCTGTACCCCCGCTGCCCCGGCGGAGCAGAGTGCGCAGCGCACCCTCTTCGCCATGGATGCCCCCATGTCCCTCCAGATTTCCGGCGACCGGGCACAGGAGGCTCTGGAGGCCGCCGTGTCCGAATTGCAGCGCCTGGACGCCCTGCTGGACCGCAACGAGCCGGAGAGCGACCTCTCCCACCTCAATGCCGCAGCGGGCAGCGGGCAGCCGGTCTCCCTGGACGGGGAGACCATCGAAGTGCTCCGGCAGGCGCTGGACTGCGCCGCCCAATCCGGCGGGGCCTTTGACTGCACCATCGCCCCGGTGATGGACGCCTGGGGCTTTGGGGGAAGCGGAGACTACCGGGTACCTGGCACGGAGGAGCTTGCCGCCCTGCTGCCCCTGGTGGACAGCACCCAGCTCCAGTTGGACGAGAGCGCCCACACCGCCCAGCTCACCCAAACGGGGATGGAGGCAGATCTGGGGGGCATTGCCAAGGGATACGCCGCCGACCGCCTCACCGCCCTGATGGCGGACTACGGCGTGGAGAGCGCCCTTTTTGATTTGGGCAGCAGCACCATTGCCGCTGTGGGGGAGCGCCCCGGCGGAGGGCCCTGGCGGGTGGGCCTGCGGGACCCGAACGACGCCCAGCAGCGCCTGGGGGTGCTCTCCCTCCAGGATGAAAGCCTCTCCACCTCCGGCGGGTATGAGCGCAATTTCACCCAGGACGGGGTGACGTATCACCACATTCTGGACCCCAAGACCGGCTATCCCGCCGAGACGGGGCTGCTGTCAGTGACGGTGGTGGGGGAAAACGCCGCGCTGGCGGACGCCTGGTCCACCGCCCTCTTTATTTTGGGGGAGGACGGCGCCCACGCCCTGTGGGAGAGCCGGGACGACTTCGAGTACATCCTCTGCTGCGCCGATGGCCGGGTGCTGGTCACCGAGGGATTGGAGAAGAACTTTGCCTTTGAGGGGGACGCCTATGGCTACACCTGCGAAATCCTCCGGCGCTGAGGGGCTGCGCCCCACCCTGGGGGATTTGATTCTCGCCGCTCTGGTGGCCGCCGCCGCGGTGACGCTGCTCTTCGCTCTCCGCCCCGCCGGAAACAGCGGAGCCCTCACCGCCCGCATTTCCGTAAACGGGGAGACGGTGGCCCAGTACGACCTCACCGCGCTGGACGAGCCCATCCGTGTCTCCCTGGACGAGCTGCCCTATCCCGCTGTGGTGGAGCTCTCCCCGGAGGGCGCGCAAATCGTGGAGAGCCGCTGTCCCGGAGAGGACTGCCTGCGCACCGGGGCCATTCATACCGCCGGAGAGCAGATCATCTGTCTGCCCAACAAGCTCATTGTGTCCCTGGAAGGCGCTTCCAATGCACCCGCTTCTGATATTGACGTTGTGGCCGGGTAAAAGTTCCCCACTTTTTCATTCTTTTTTATAAGGAGGGATTCCGCCTTGCCGGTCCGCCGTCTCACCCGCTGCGCGGTGCTCACCGCGCTGGCCCTGGCCCTCTCGGTGGCCGAGGGCCTCTTTCCCCTTACCATCCTCTTTCCCCTGCCCGGTCTGCGGCTGGGGCTGGCCAATCTGGTGACGGTGTACGCCCTGTACGCCCTCTCCGGCCGGGAGGCACTGCTCATTCTCTTGGCCCGGTGTTTGCTGGGGGCTCTGGTGGGGGGCAATCTCACTGCACTGGCCTTCTCCCTCACCGGCGGACTGCTGGCGCTGGGGACCATGGCCCTTTTGCGCCGGATTCCCGCCCTCTCTCTGCTGGGGGTCTCTGTGGGTGGGGCCGCCGCCCACAACACCGGGCAGATTCTGGCCGCCATGGCGGTGCTGGGCAACCAGGCACCGCTTCTCTATCTGCCGCCGCTGCTGCTGTGCTCCATCGTCACCGGCGGGGTGACGGGGGCGGTGTCCATTTTGCTTCTCCGGCAGGTGCCGCATTCCTTTATTTCTGAAAGAAAATCTTAATATTTTGTAACTCCTTTGAGATTTCTTTTCTATTTGGGTATTGTATGATGGAGCCACTCAGATACGAGCCGAAAAAAGCCGAATTAAAGGAGTGCGAACCATGTCTCTCTACCGACGCTGTGCGGCGCTGTCTCTGGCGCTGCTTCTCTTTGCCGCTCTGCCGGGCTGTCAGAACAAGCCCGCCGAGGGTGGCACCAACCCCGATTCTCAGGCCAGCGCCACCCCCGCCCCCACGCCGGAGCCCACCCCCGACCCCTATGAGGCGGTGCGGACCTACTGGAGCGAGGACCAGCTCACCCAGTCCTGGGGCCCCAATCAGGTGGTGGAGCACCTCTTCTTCCACCCGGTCATCGCCTACCCGGAGTACACCTTCTCCTCCGCGGTACCGGAGAAACGGCAAAAGGGTCTGGACGACTGGATGGTGACGGCCGGTGAGTTCAAAGCCATCCTCCAGAGCGTCTACGACCAGGGCTACATTCTGGTGCCCATGGAGGACGTGTGGAGTGAGTACACTACCGCCGACGGCCAGCAGCGGATGCAGCGCAATACCCTCATGCTGCCGGAGGGGAAAAAGCCCCTGGTCATCTCCTTCGACGACGTCAACTATTATGAGTATATGCTGGAGGAGGGCTTCACCTCCAAGCTGGTGCTGGGCGACGACGGCCAGATTTGGGCGGAGACCCGCGACCCCTACACCAAGGAGGTCTCCCTCACCCGCGATTTGGACGCCACCACCATTCTGGACGACTTTGTGTTGGAGCACCCCGATTTCTCCCTCAACGGGGCGAAAGCCATCTACTCCCTCACCGGGTATGAGGGGATTTTGGGCTACCGCACCCAGAATGACATCGACATTGCCGCCGACGACCCCGCCCGCCCCGCCTTTGACGCCAACCGGGCCGCCGAGATTGAAGCCGTCAAGCCGGTGATTGCCCGCCTGAAGGAGACTGGCTGGACCTTCGGCTCCCACACCTGGGGGCACATCAATCTGGACTCCGCCAAGGTGGATTTGGCCTGGATTCAGCGGGACACCGTCCGCTGGGCGGAGGAAGTGGGCTCTCTGGTGGGTCCCACCAACATTCTCTTCTACCCCCACGGCGCCCGGCCCGACGGCGACGACTGGAAGAGCACCGGCCCCAAGTTCCAGTACCTCCAGAGCCAGGGCTTCCGGGTCTTTGCCAGTGTGGGCATCAACTCCTTCTCCTATATCAAGAATGACATCTGCGCTGTCATCTGCGACCGCCTCCACCCCGACGGCACCACCCTCCGCTCGGTGCGGGCCCGGGACTGGTACAAGCAGTTCTATGACGCCACTCAGATCATCGACCTCACCGTCCGGCCCAATTACGGATGGTATAAATAAGACAAATGAGCGCCTCTCCGGTTCCAAACAGAACCAGAGAGGCGCTCATTCTTCATAGAGGAAAGCTGGAGCGTATCAGACGAAACGGCCTCACTCCTCCAGCCCCATCACATCCATGCTGTGGCGCATGTGGATGGTCATAGCGCAGGCCGCCCCCTCCCCGTCCCGTTTGCGGAAAAAGTCCAGCAGCAGAGCGTGGTCCCGCAGGGTGTCCTCTGCCAGCTGTTCCCCGTGGGCCCCCTTGGCGGTGGCGGTGGCCACGGCCCGGTGGATGAGGGGCAGCAGGCGCACCAGAAATTCGTTGTGGGCCGCCCGGACAATGGCGGCGTGAAAGGCCCGGTCCGCCTGAGTGCGGTCCTCTCCGGCGCGGATACACCGCTCCACTTCCGCCCCCTGGGTGAGAATTTCCGCCAGCTCCCCCTCGGTGGCCCGGCGGCAGGCCAGACGGGCGGCGGAGGGCTCAAAAATGCTGCGCAGCTCAAAGAGGTCCCGCAGCTGGCCCTTCACCCGGCCCAAATCCCCAAATCCAAAGTCGTCCAGTTCCCCCACCTGGGCGGAGACAAAGGTGCCCTTTCCCCGGCGGACCTCCAGCACCCCCTGCGCGCTGAGGGTGCGGATGGCGTCCCGCAGGGTGGTGCGGCTCACCCCCAGACGCTCCGACAGCTCCAGCTCATTGGGCAGCTTCTCCCCCGGCGGCACCCGCCCCTCCAGCACAATCTCCTCATACAGCCGCCGGGCGGTCTGCTGGGCCAGATTTTCCCGTTCCATCCCCCGTCCCTCCTCTTGACATCCTCCCCTCTATGATATACTATGTAGTCATACAATGCAACGGTAATCATACAACTCTCAGGAGTTTGAATTGAAGGAGGAATCCCCTATGCGCAGTGATGTTGTGAAAAAAGGTATCCCCGCAGCCCCGAACCGCTCCCTGCTCTACGCCCTGGGCTACACCAAGGAGGAGCTGGAGCGCCCCCTCATCGGTGTGGTCTGCTCCTACAACGAGATTGTCCCCGGCCATATGAACCTGGACAAGATTTCCGAGGCGGTGAAGGCCGGTGTCCGGGCCGCCGGCGGTACGCCCGTGGAGTTCCCCGCCATCGCCGTGTGTGACGGTATCGCCATGGGCCATGTGGGCATGAAGTACTCCCTGGTCACCCGGGACCTCATTGCCGACTCCACCGAGGCCATGGCTATGGCCCACCAGTTTGACGGTCTGGTGATGATCCCCAACTGCGACAAAAACGTGCCCGGCCTCCTGATGGCCGCTGCCCGTGTGAACATCCCCACCATCTTCTGCTCCGGCGGGCCCATGCTGGCCGGGCGGCTCCAGAATGGCCGCCGCACCTGCCTCTCCCACATGTTTGAGGCGGTGGGCGCCTACTACGCCGGCAAGCTGGACGAGGAAGGGGTGGAGGAGTACGAGAACTGTGCCTGTCCCACCTGCGGCTCCTGCTCTGGCATGTACACCGCCAACTCCATGAACTGCCTCACCGAGGCCATCGGCATGGCCCTGCGGGGCAACGGCACCATCCCCGCCGTGTGGTCCGCCCGGCTCCGCCTGGCCAAGCACGCGGGTATGCAGATTATGGAGCTGGTCAAGCGGAACATCCGCCCCCGCGACATTATGACCGAGGCGGCCTTCCACAACGCCGAGACTATCGACATGGCCCTGGGCTGCTCCACCAACACCATGCTCCACCTGCCCGCCATCGCCCACGAGTGCGGCATTGAGCTCTCCTTCGATATGGCCAACGAAATCAGCGAAAAGACCCCCAACCTGTGCCACCTGGCCCCCGCTGGAGACACCTACATGGAGGACTTGGAGCGGGCCGGCGGCGTGTACGCCGTGATGGCGGAACTGAGTAAAAAGGGCCTTCTGGACACCAGCCTGATGACCTGTACCGGCAAGACGGTGGCGGAGAACCTGGAGGGCGTACATAATCTGGACCCGGAGCTCATCCGGCCCATTGAGAACCCCTACTCCCCCACCGGTGGCATCGCGGTACTCAAGGGCAATCTGGCCCCCGACGGCTGCGTGGTGAAACAGTCCGCCGTGGCCCCTGAGATGATGGTCTACAGCGGCCCGGCCCGCGTATTCAACAGCGAGGAGGACGCCATCCAGGCCATCTATGCCGGAAAGATTGTGGCCGGTGATGTGGTGGTCATCCGCTACGAGGGCCCCAAGGGCGGCCCTGGTATGCGGGAGATGCTCAACCCCACCAGCGCCATTGCCGGGATGGGGCTGGACAAGGATGTGGCCCTCATCACCGACGGCCGCTTCTCCGGCGCCACACGTGGCGCCTCCATCGGCCACGTCTCCCCCGAGGCGGCCAGCGGCGGCCCCATCGGTCTGGTGGAGGAGGGGGACACCATCTCCATCGACATCCCCAACCACACCATCACTCTGGAGGTCTCCGACGAGGTGCTGGAGCAGCGGAAGGCCCAGTGGGTGTGCCCCGAGCCCAAGATCAAAACTGGCTATCTGGCCCGGTACGCCAAGCTGGTGTCCTCCGCCGACCGGGGCGCGGTGCTGGAATAACCCCTTCCAAGTCCGAAATTGATATTGCCTTTCGACACCAGATGCGGTATACTCTCCCTGAGCATTTCAGGTTGTGAAGGTGCTCCCGTCCCAGGACGGAAGTTTTGCAAAGGGAGGTCTTTCTATGAAACAGCGCAGTATCCCCGTGTGTATCATTCTGAGCTTGATTACCTGCGGGATTTATTTCCTCTACTGGTTTGTCTGCATCACCGATGATACCACCCGCATCTCCACCAAGTACAACACATCCGGCGGCATGGCACTGGTCCTGACCCTCATCACCTGCGGCCTCTATGGCTTTTTCTGGGCCTACAAGATGGGCGAGTGTATGGATGAACTGCGGATGAAGAGCGGCGAGCCCATGGGCAATCTGCCGATTATCTATCTGATTCTCAATCTCTTCGGCCTGTCCATCATCACCGCCGCCCTCATTCAGAGCGATCTGAACAAGTACGACTTCGCGGCTTAATGCGCCGACGTCTGCTCCAAACGCTGGCGGGCTGGGGCGCGGTCCTGGCTCTGGGTCTGGCCTACGCCCTGTGGGGCAGCGTCACCGGCCTCTGGATTCCCTGCCCCATCCACACCCTGACGGGACTGGATTGCCCCGGCTGTGGGGTGACCCGGATGTGTCTGGCTCTGCTCCGCCTGGACTTCTCCGGGGCCTGGGCGGCCAATCCCGGCCTGCTGCTCCTCTCTCCCCTTCTGCTTTGGCTGCTGCTCTGGCAGACGGTGGATTACATCCGCACCGGCGTCTGCCGCACCACCTTTTGGCGCTCCATCCTGGGCTGGAGCCTGGTGGTGCTGCTGGTGGGGTATGGCGTACTGAGAAACTGCATTTAGACAAAAACGCACCTCCGGCTAGTTTGCCGGAGGTGCGTTTTCTCATGGAATTAAAAGGTCAGAGGCATATGGTCTGTGTACTCCAGGTCCGCTGCCGTCTCATAAAAATGCACCAGCGTCACGCTCTGGTATGGCACTACCCACAGGCCCAGAATGCCCATCGTACAGCCGGAGAGGAGCTCCCACCCCAAAAAGGAGAGCAACAGCACCAGACAGCGCCATTTTTCCCCGCGCATCATCTGGATGCTCTGGGAAATCACCCAGTTGGCCCCCTGCTCCGGGTGGTCCAGCATCAGGAAATAGACCAGAGTATACCGGAGCGTCAGCCACAGCAGGAAGGCGGTATAGACGCCCACGCTCAGCACAAAGAACACATCGCCCACTACGCCACCTACCAGCCCCTGCACCACACTCATCAGAGTGAGAAAGCACGATGCCAGCAGCGTCCACGGCAGCATGCGCAAAAACTGCATGAACGCCACCTTCAGCACCCGCCCGGTCTGGGCAAAGCCCTCCAGCAGGCACCAGAAGCCGGCCTCCTCCCCCCGGGCGAGGCGCATGACATAGCTGAGATAGCCCGTCTGGGCCACCACAGAATAAAAGGATACCACCAGCAGCAGGATGCAGAACATCAGCAGTTCCATCCAGCTCCAGGTCTCCACCATGCCCATCTGAAGCAGTACCACCAGCAGCACCACCACCGGCACTACCGTGGCCAGCAGCTGATACACCAGCGTCACCAGCATCACATGGGGATGGGCTTGGGAGAGGGCCAGCCGGGCCTCCCGTTTGGCCTTTTTCCGGTCAAAGGTTTTCATAGACTCCCCCTCCTGTCAGCGACGGCCGCCGCCAAAGCCACCGCCCCGGCTGCCGCCGCCTCCGCGGGACCCACCGAAACCGCCGCCCCGGCTGCCGCCGAAGCCGCCGCCGCGAGACCCGCCAAAGCCACCGCTCCGGCTGCCGCCGAAACCACCCCGGGGACCGCCGGAAGGCCGTCCGCCGAAGGTACCGCCCCCTCTAGGTCCGCGGTTGCCCACGCCGCCAAAGCCGCCCGGATTCCCGCCGAAATCGCCAGGTCCATGACCGGGACCACCGTGGTGGGGCGGGTAAGGCGGACGGGTCGGGGGCGGAGCCCAGCGCCGCCGGTACCAGCCGAAGCGGGGCCCATGCCAGAAGAGGATGGGCCGGAACACCACCGGCGGATTGGGTACGCCATAATAGCGCCGGCGGTAGTCGTCATAGCGGTACTGGTCCACCACCGTGGCCACTGTCCAGAGGAGCACCACCATCACCACCAGAACCGTCAGCCAGCTGACCCCAAAGAAACCATAGGAGCTGCTGCTGTGATGGGCAAGTCCGGCATTGCTGGTGCCGAACTCCCGGAGGTAGACCTGATTCATCCCCTCATAAAAGCTGAGGACACCGTCCTCCCAGCTGTTCCCCGAAAGGACCCGGCTGTCCAGGTCGCCCATCACCGAATTCGTGAGGATGGTGGAGAAGTCGTTGCCGGGATAGAGGTAGTAGCTGTCCGTGGCGCGGTCAATGAGGAGGATGGCGTCCCCCTCCCCCAGGCCGATGTCGATAGCCTCATTCAAAGCGGCCTCTTCCAAATCGCCCTGGACCTCTTCCACCGTCACCAGGGCCACCACACTGTTGTAGCGCTGGTCCCAGTTGGCGTTGTAGAGCAGCACGCTCTTCCGGGCAGAGGCGGACAGCAGACCCGCCCGGTCATCCAGAAATTTTTCCACGGAGGCGGTGCTGAGAGAGGTGTCCAGCTCTTGGGAGGCGCTGACCCCCTCGTTGACCAGATAGGATGGCTTGCGCAGCTGGCCAATTCCCACAGCGGCGGCGATCAGCACCACCGCAACGAGCACCGCTGCCCAGGTTCGTTTCAATCCGCTCATGGCACCTCCTTCTGCGCTCAGTTGCGCAGCTCCAGCAGCTTCTGCTTCAGCTCACCCTCAATGCGGCCCAGCTCGGCCTCGGCCTCGCGGCGCTTCTGGGCGCCGTCCTGCTGGATTTTCATCACCTCATCCAGGGTGGAGATGAGCTGCTGGTTAGTGTGCTGGAGGGTCTGGATGTCCACCACACTGCGCTCGGCCTCCCGGGCGGTCTCCAGCGTGCCCATCTTGAGCATGTCGGCGTTCTTCTGCAAGAGTTCATTGGTCATATTGGTCACCGCGCTCTGGGCGGCGGTGGCCTGGCGGGAGTGCTCCAGACCCAGGGAGAGGACCAGCTGGCTCTTCCACAGGGGGATGGTGTTCACCAGAGAGGACTGGATTTTCTCCAGCATGAGGGCGTCATTGTTCTGGATGAGGCGGGTCTGGGGCCCCATCTGAATGGAGATCATGCGGGTCAGCTCCAAATCGTGGAGCTTTTTCTCAAAGCGGTTGCACATGTTCACCAGGTCGTTGTACGCCTGGGCGTCCTCCTGAGCACCGGTCTGGGTGGCCTTCTGCTTGAGCTGCTCCACATCGGTGGCCCGCACCTGCCGGAGGCGCTTCTTGCCCGCCAGGATATACATAGTCAGCTCCTTATAATATTTCATATTGAGGTCGTACATCTGGTCCAGCATGGCCACGTCCTTCATCAGGGTAACCTGGTGCTTCTCCAGAATGGAGACAATCTTGTCCACATTGGTCTCCGCCTTGGAGTAGGCGATTTTCAGCTCCTCCAGCTCGTCCTTCTTCTTCTGGAAGAAGCCAAAGAGGCCGCTCTTTTTCTCCTCTGGGGTGCCCACATGCTTGAGCTCCACCACCAGAGAGGACAGGGCCTGTCCCACCTCGCCCAAATCCTTGGTGCGCACCGAGTTGAGGGCGTTTTCGGAAAAACCGGCGATGTTCTTCTGGGCGGCGGCGCCGTACTGGAGCACCATGTTGGCGTCGGTGATGTCGATTTTCTGGGCGAAGTCGTCCACCATCTTCCGCTCGGCCTCGGTGAGGCGGCTCTCATCCAGCTTGATGGCGTTGGCCTCCCGCTGGGCCTGGAGAGCGGCCTCGTCGGTCTGAGCGGTCTGGGCTGTCTGGGCGGCAACCCCGTCCAGGGTGAGGGTGGGGGCCTCCGGCGCGGCGGGCGCGGGAGCGGCGGCAGCCGCGGCATCGGCGTCCGGCGTCAGCGTGAGTTCCGGCATCAAATCTTTGTCCGACATGTGGATCGTCCTTTCTGTCATTTTGGTTGGTCACGACTCGCTGTGAAGCTGTGTTCCGCCCAGACCCTCCCGGGCCAGCATCTGCTCCATGACCGTAATATCTGTGGAAATATCCAGCGCCTCTTCCCCGAAGAGGGCATCCAGCTGTTTGTCAAAGGCGGCCACCAGGGTGGTCATGATGGACTCAATCTGGTCCTTGGTGCCGTCAATGTTGGTCCCGGAGATTCCGGTACTGCCCATCCGGTCGTAGGCGTTGAGGATTTTCAAGGTGGTGGGCAGATAGTAGTCCAGAAAACGCCGGATTTGGGGCCGCTTCTGGGGGTTCTGAGCCACATGGTCGATGATCTTCCCGGTGACATCCTCCAGATGGTCAATCTGCGCGGAAATGACCGGGTCGGCGATGTTGTCGTTGAGGCGGCGCATCTCCCCCATGGCCTTGTCCCGCTGGTCCAGCAGGGCGGCCAGCTCCGGGTCCTTGGGCGGCTCCGGCTGGGTTTTGGGGGGCTGCTGGGACTTTGGCTGCGGCTCCTGAGGCGAAGGCTGCGGCTCGGGGTCGGCGGTGACCATCACCCGGTCCCGCCAGATCACCTTCCGCCCCAGCACATACACCAGCAGGGACACCACGGCCGCGGCCACATAGTGCCAAATCTGGTACAGCGGCAGAAAACAGGCCCAGACCAGCCACACCACGCCCACCGCGTAGATGGGCGCTACGGATTTTTTCTTGATCTTTGCCATTTGTTTGGATAACCACACCTTTCCACTGCACGATAGGGGTCAACCTCATGGGCTTGGAACTCTATACACTATGAAAACTAAAGGCAATCAGACACACGCTGTCAAACAGCAGCGCAATCCAAAAGACCGGATTGCCCCAGATGGGGGAGACGGTTTCTTGACCGCCGTCCTCTCCCTCCCTATGGGCCGCCATTTTTCCCCGGCTGCGGGCAACGCGGACGGTCTTACCGATGCTTCCAATCACTGCAATCAAAAACGCCCCGACAATCAGCAGGAAAATCGCCGCCGCGCCCATGGACCCGGCCTCTTTCAGGTAGGGGAGCGCCTCTGCGAAGGAATTATTTGCGATATGGAGCAGAATGGCCGCCCCCAGAGAATAGCGGCTTGCCGCATAGCCCAAAATCACCCCGCCGCCAAACGCAGACAGTCCCTGATAAAAGTCGTGGTGCATCACCCCGAACAGGAGCGCGGACAGCAGAATGGCCGATTTGGTACCGCGCTTTTTCAGCACATTCAGCACGGCTCCCCGGTAAATCACCTCTTCCATCACCGGCCCCAGCAGGCAGGTATACACCAGCGAAGCGATGGAAAAGGTACTCTCAGCGGAATCTGTACTCCTTGCGCTGAGACCGACGGTCTGGAACACGTTCTCCATCAGCGGCACGGACAGGCTCACCAACAGATTGATGGCAATATACAGGGAAAGCAGATAGAAAAAGCTGCCAATCCCCATGGACACCTTTTTTTCCATCAGCCGTCCCGTCTGGCCGGTTTTCACCAGATAGAGGACAATAGGAAGGAAGGCGAGAATGGCCGCGATTACTGTATGGATGCCGCCTGAAATGGCCAGCTTGGGCAGCACCACATAGAGTAGCCCGGTAAACAGGACACTGTATGCGAGCAGCGCAAGAAACAGCTGCGTCACATCCCGCGTTTTACCATTTATAGTTGTCTTTTTTTGCATAATCATACCTTTCTGTTGTACGGCAAGGCGCGGCGAGCCCGAAAGCGGAACCCTTGCGCACAGCCAGTTATCCTTCGTTCAAATCGGGCTTGGGACAACCCGACTTTATTGTAACGGCCCCGGTCCGCAGTGTCAAGAACACGTTGACTTTACTGAAAAAACTCATTATGATATAAGAATACCATTCGAAGATCAGAGAGGAAGTCTGCTCATGCTCACGCTCAACGAATTCAAAGCCGCCCGGGCGGTGCTCTCCGGCGTCATCCTGGACACCAATCTCATTTACAGCCCCGCCCTCTCCAAGGCCACGGGCAACCACATCTACATCAAGCCGGAGAACATGCAGGTCACCGGCGCCTACAAAATCCGGGGCGCCTACTATAAAATCAGCACCTTGACCGAGGAGGAGAAGAGCCGGGGCCTCATCACCGCCTCGGCGGGCAACCACGCCCAGGGTGTGGCCTATGCCGCCCAGGCCGCCGGTGTGAGCGCCACCATTGTCATGCCCACCACCACCCCCCTGGTGAAGGTGAACAACACCAAGGACTACGGCGCGGAGGTCATCCTCCACGGCGAGACCTTTGACGACGCCGCCGCCCTGGCCGCCCAGCTCTCCGAGGAGCGGGGTCTTACCTACGTCCACCCCTTCAACGACCCCGCCATCGCCACCGGACAGGGCACCATCTCCTATGAAATCTTCCAGGATCTGCCCGACGTGGATGTGATTCTGGTGCCCATCGGGGGCGGCGGACTGGCCACCGGTGTGGCCACTCTGGCCAAGCTCCTCAACCCCAATGTCACCGTCATCGGCGTGGAGCCCACCGGCGCGGCCAGCATGAAGGCCAGCCTGGACGCGGGTCACATTGTCACCCTGCCCAGCGTCAACACCATCGCGGACGGTGTGGCGGTCAAGACCCCCGGCGACCAGATTTTCCCCTACATCCAGAAGAATGTGGACGACATCATCACCATTGACGACGACGAGCTGGTGGACGCCTTCCTGGACATGATGGAGCGGCACAAGATGATTGTGGAGAACGCGGGCCTCCTCCCCATCGCCGCCCTCCACCACCTGAAGTTCCGGGACAAGAACGTGGTGCCTGTCCTCTCGGGCGGCAACATGGACGTGATCACCGTCTCCTCCCTGGTGCAGCACGGGCTCATCAACCGGGGCCGGGTGTTCACCTTCTCGGTGCAGCTCCCCGACCGCCCCGGCGAGCTGGCCCGTGTGGCCCAGCTGGTGGCTCAGGAGAACGGCAACATCATCAAGCTGGAGCACAATCAGTTCGTGAACATCAACCGCCAGGCCGGGGTGGAGCTGCGGGTCACCACCGAGGCCTTCGGCCACACCCACAAGCGGGCTATTCTGAGCGCTTTCAAGGCCGCCGGGTATAACGCCAAAGTGGTCAACACCGTCCTCTAACGCACAACCCCATGCCGGCCGCCGGAAACTCCCGGCGGCCGGCTATGCCAAGCGGCGTGCGCCGGGACCGGGCCGGAACCGGGCCCGGGTGGGCCGGGGAGAGCCGCCGGCAGTCCCGCCGCGCACAGCCGCCCCGATTGGGGCAGCCCTGCCGCGTGCCCCATCCTATGCCCGCTCCGCTCCCCCGGTGCGCCCTCTCTCCACCCTCAGAGCGCCTGTCCCACAGCATACACCCTGTCCCTTTCCTCAAAATAAAGAGCGGTTTAAAGAATCCTTAAAATTCTCCCCTCTTCCCCTTTATCTTACCATTCTGGAGGTTCTTCCCATGGAGTATTTCCCCCCTGCCTTGGAGCGGCTCACCGAGCAGTTTGCCCGTCTGCCGGGTATCGGACACAAGAGCGCCCAGCGTCTGGCCTTTTTCATCCTCTCCCAGAGCACGGAGGAAGTCCAGGCCTTTTCCCAGGCTCTGCTGGACGCCAAACAGCTCATTTCCCTGTGCCCTGTGTGCCAGAACCTCACCGAGGGGGAGGGGCCTTGTTCCATCTGCTCCAGCACCAAGCGGGACCGCTCCGTCCTCTGCGTAGTGGCCAGCCCCAAGGATGTGGTGGCCATTGAGCGGGCCCGGGAGTATGAGGGGCTCTATCACGTCCTCCACGGGGTCATCTCCCCCATGAACCATGTGGGGCCGGACGATTTGCATATCAAGGAGCTGCTGGCCCGGGTGTCCACCGGCGAGGTGAAGGAGGTCATTATGGCCACCAACCCGGACACCGAGGGGGAGGCCACCGCCATGTACCTCGCCCGTCTGCTGAAACCCTTTCAGGTGAAAGTCACCCGCCTGGCCTACGGCATCCCGGTAGGGAGCAATCTGGAGTACACCGACGACGCCACCCTGATGCGGGCGCTGGAGGGCCGGCAGGAAATTTAGGGCTAGTGCCCAGCCAAGCCGGGGGTTTTTGTCCTTGCCGGACGGGCCGCTTACTCAGCGGGAGCACCGCTTTCTTTGCAAAGAAAGCGGTGGGAAAGAAAGCGCAGAGGGGAGATACCCCCCTCTGCACTCCCCCAAGGCGCAACCGGGCTTGAGTTCTGCTGCGGAGGGATTTCCCTAGCTTGGCGCAGCAAAAA
>DXDX01000041.1 GCA_019115265.1 Candidatus Flavonifractor merdigallinarum
AGGGTGGGAGACACCGCAGGGGATACCGTTGGGGATACTGTGGGCGAGGAGCTGGGGGTGACTGTGGGTGTCGGTGTCGGGGTTGGAGTAGGCATGGCGCTGAGGGTGGGGGTGGGTAAAAGCTCCGGCGAGGGGCTGGGGGTGACCACTGCCACCACCGGGGCGGGCTCCGGCTCTTCCGGCGGGCGGGTGAGGAGGTAGCCGCCGCCCCCCACCGCCACCAGACCGGCCAGCACCAGCGCCGCCGCTTTGCCGTTGACTCCGGCGGAGAGGAGGCCACCCGCCGCGCTGGCGGAGGCGCTCCCGGCAGTGGCCGCCCCCGCAGAGGCGGCGCTTCCGGCTGCTGCACCGCTCCCGACGGCGGCGCCCGTCGCCACTCCGGCGGCGGACAGCACCCCCTGGGTGAGGGCCTGACTGGCGCTCTGGCTCAGGCCGCACAGCGCCGCGTCCTGCCGCAGGAAGTAGAGCAGAAAGGGCAGGGGGGAGAGACCGTAGAGCTTGACCCCCTGGCGCTCGTAGCCCAGCACCCCCTCTTTGATGGCCTTGCGGGCGTAGTTGAGGCGGCTTTTGACGGTGTTTTCCGGCACCTCCAGCGCCTGTGCAATCTCCTTTACCGGCATCTCGTCGTAGTAGTACATCAGCACACACAGGCGCTGAGCGGGGGGCAGGGCGTCCACCAGTGCCACCACCATCTGCCGGGTTTCCTCGTTGTCCACCGCCTTGTCGGGGACCAGCTGCTCGTCCAGCTCCTCAAACTGGTCCAGGACGCTGTTTCCCTCCTCGTCCTCCCAGAATTGCAGGTCCTTTTTCCCACGGGTGAGCTGGTTCTGGCAGTAACAGGCGGTGATGCGGTGGACCCACTTCCAAAAGGCCGCCGGCTCCCGCAGATTCTCCAGCTTATTCAGGACGGTGAGCATAACCTCCTGTGTGGCGTCCAGGGCATCCTGTTCATCGCCCAGCATCTTTCTGCACTGATAGTAGATGGGATTCTGCATCTCCCGAATGAGTGTCTCCAGCGCCTCGGGGTCGCCCTTCCGGCAGGCCTGGATGAGCTTGATTTGTGCTTCCCGCTCCATGTCCTCTCCTCCATGTCTCGAATATGGTGCGCACCAGCTGTGTGCCCAGGTGCAGCCGGGCAGCGTCCTCTCTGAAACAGGCGTGGACCCATTGATAAAAGGTCATGGTGCTTCCTCCCGGCGGTTTGCTTGCTGCACATCCTCCCGCCCTGGAGTGCCTGGGCGGGGAGTGCACAGTGGGATTTATGGATGTACTCAGCCGTTGATGGCCTCGTCCATGCGGATCAGGATGGAACAGGCCTGGGCGCGGGACACCGTCTTGGCCCCCTCAAAGGCGCCGTTTCCCGTGTCGCTCAACACCCCGGTAGCGTAGCAGAAGGCAATGCCATAGCGGTAGTAATCGGTGAGGCCCTCATACAGATAGTCGGGGACGCTGTCCCAGTCTGTGAAGTGGGCCTGGGCCTTGCTGACACAGGTGTCCTTATCCAAACCACTCAGCACACCCCGGTTGCGCAGGCCATTGAAGGCCAGCATCGCCACTTCATAGCGATTCAACGGCTGAGTACCCACGGTGCTCCACTCATAGGGGGTAAAGCCAATGCTTGTGTAGGAGAGGATATCGGCGTCGAGGGCGGCATACAGGTAGGGATCATACCATACCTTCTTAACCTCACGTCCCTCCAGGTCCTCTGGATAAAAAGCCCGCATGATCATGGAGACGAACTCCACCCCGCTGACACTGGCTTCCGGGTTGAATTTGCCGCTGCCCACCCCGGAGACATAGCCCTTGTCGGCGGCGGCCTCAATGTAGGATTTGGCCCAGTGATTGCCGGGTACGTCGGTGAAGGTGACGGCCCCGGCGGCCCCGGTCAGGAGGCAGCAGGCGGTGGCGAGGGAGATGGTGCGGCTGAGGAGCTGTTTGCTCCATGTTTTCTTCTCTTTCATGTGAAAAACTCCTTTCATGTTTGGGGGTCTATTCATCTGGTCCCCAAAGGGGGCGGTCTGGTTTTATCAAAATGAAAACTTTTCCACAGACGGTGAAAAAATTTGGGGCCCGCTCCAGAAGAGGGCCCCAAATTGGGTCGGATGGAATTGGGCTTTCCGGCTCAGCGGTCCCACTTGTCGATCAGGGCCTTGAGCTGGTCGGCAAATTTGGCCAAATCCTTGTTGGCGCCGCCCCGGTTGTGGGCGATGACTTCCAGCAGCCGCCGCCCCGTCTCCTCCAGGCGTTTGTAGGCCGGAGAGGCCGAGTCGGCCACCCGGACGGGTTTGGCCTCCAGCACAATGCCGGGGGCGATCATGCGCCCGGCGATCAGATCGTAGACCTCCTCATAGTTGGCCGAGTGGGCGGAGAAGCCCTCCTCCCGCAAGGTCTGGGCATAGTGCTCGGTGACCTCCGCCTCCCCGTGGACCACAAAGACCTCCTTGGGCTTGGGAGTGAAGGCGTGAATCCAACGCAGAAGTCCATCCCGGTCGGCGTGGGAGGAGAGGCCGTGGAAGTTGACAATGCGGGCCTGAACGGCAATTTCCTCCCCAAAGAGCTTGACCGACTTCACCCCGTTCAGCAGCCGCCGGCCCAGCGTCCCCTCCGCCTGGTAGCCCACAAAGACCACCGTACACTCCTTCCGCCACAGGTTGTGCTTGAGGTGGTGGCGGATGCGTCCGGCGTCACACATGCCGGAGGCGGAGATGATGACCTTGGGGGTGGTGTCCAGGTTCAGGTTTTTGGACTCCTCGCTGCTCTCGGTGATGTTGAGGCCGGGGAAGCGGAACAGCGCGCCCCCCTTCAGCGCCTCGATGGCCTCCTCGTCCAGATAGCCGTGGAGGTCCCCGGAGAAAATGCGGGTGGCCTCTCCTGCCAGGGGGGAGTCCACATACACCTGGAAGTCGGGGACTGAGCGGACCATGTGCTCCTCCTTCATCTCCCGCATGAAGTACAGAAGCTCCTGGGTGCGCCCCACGGCGAAGGAGGGAATGATGACATTGCCGCCCTGCCCTAACGTCTCGTCAATGAGGGCGGCCAGGTCGGCGGTGTAGTCCGGGTCCTCGTCCATATCGTGGTTGCGGTCGCCGTAGGTGGACTCTGTGAGCACATAGTCGGCCTCGGTGATGTACTGGGGGTCCCGGATGATGGGCTGGTCCCGGTTGCCGATGTCGCCGGAAAAGACAATTTTCCGCGTCTCGTCCCCCTCGGTGAGCCACACCTCGGCGCTGGCGGAGCCCAGCAGATGCCCCGCGTCAGTAAAGCGCACCTTCACCCCCGGCTCAATCTCCAGAATGTCGCCGTATTCGCAGGTCACCAGGTGTTTGATGGCCTCTTCCGCGTCTGCCACAGTGTAGAGGGGTTCCACCGGCGCCCGTCCGGCCCGCTTGCCCTTCTGGTTCTGCCACTGGGCGTCGCTCTCCTGGATGTGGGCCGAGTCCCGCAGCATGATGGACAGAAGCTGGCCGGTGAGCCGGGTGCAGTAGATGTTGCCCTGAAACCCCTGCTTCACCAGCAGGGGAATGCGGCCGGAGTGGTCAATGTGGGCGTGGGTGACAATTACATCGTCAATATAACCGGCGTTGAAGTCCAGCTCGCGGTTGTCCCGCTCATCCCGCCCCTGCTGGAGTCCGCAGTCCACCAGAATCTTTTTCCCGCCGCACTCCACACAGTGACAGCTTCCGGTAACGGCCTTTGCCGCGCCAAAAAAGGTCAGCTTCATGGCGCACCTCCTTGTCTATTTTCTACAAGAGCATTGTACTTCCTTTGGAGAGGCTTGTCAATTCTCCACACGCACCGCCTCCTCCAGACGCCGCACCAGCGCCCGGTAGGAGGGACAAGAAACCCGATGTCCCACCGCCTGGGAGAGGGCCTCGTTCCACGCCCAGAGGGGGTAGCGCTCCAGGTCCCCCACCGTCAGCAGGGTATAGAGCCACAGGGGCTGGACACACCCGCCCAGCCGCTCCAGCCGGCACAGCACCGGGTTCTCCACAGCCATCACCTCCCGCTATTCTATGCCCGCCGCCGCTATATTGATAAAAGACCCGATTTCCATAAATTATATTGAAAAATTCAAAGAAGAATGGAGATAGAGAAATTGACAGAACTTCTACTGTGATTTTATAATAGGGTAATTGGGCCGGCATCCGCTGTGCCCACCGATTTTTTCACCGAGGAGGAACTGATACAATGAAACGAAATACCCGTGTCCTTGTGGCCGGCACTTTGCTGGTCGGCCTGCTGGCCGGCTGCGGCGGGCAGACGCAGTCCAGCGCCGCGCCCGCCGCCTCTCCCTCCGCCCAGCCCAGCGCCGGACAGGAGGGGAGCTATCCCACCGTCACCACCACCGACGTGCAGGCCGCGCTGGAGGACAGCAGCAGCGTGGTGGTGGACGCCCGCATCAACAGCGCCTATATCGGCTGGACCCTGGAGGGGGTGGAGCGGGGCGGCCATATCCCCGGCGCCACCGACTTCTCCGCCCGGTGGCTCACCAGCACATACAGCGACACGGACAACCTGGAGGGGGAGACCCGCGCCCAGGTGCTGGAGCAGTATCTGGAGAACAAGGGCATTGACAGCTCCAAGAAAGTGATTGTCTATGACGCCAACGGCACCGACGCCCAGGCTGTGGCCGACTATTTCACCAGCCAGGGTGTCACCGATGTGTCCCTGTACGACGTGAATGAGTGGGCTTCCGACGAGAGCCTGGAGATGGAGTCCTATGCCAACTACTCCCTCCTGGTCCCTGCGGAGAATGTGAAGGCCCTCATTGACGGCCAGACCCCCGAGACCTTTGAGGAGGGTGTGGAGTACAAGTTCTTTGATGTGGCCTGGGGCGAGGTGGACCAGTCCGGCTATCTGGACGGCCATGTGCCCGGCGCGGTGCATGTGAACACCGACTGGTTTGAGCCCGAGGAGATCAACTGGATGCTGGCCGACGACGACACCCTCCTGGCCCTGATGCTCAAGCTGGGCATCACCGCGCAGGACCACATTGTGGTCACCGGCCCCGAGCCCATGGCGGCCTGCCGCTTTGCGGTCATTTTGAAGTATATGGGCGTGGACGATGTGCGGGTGATGACCGGCGGCCTGGTGGAGTGGTCCGACCTGGGCTATGAGCTGGCCACCGACAATGTGGAGCCCGTGGCGGTGGACAGCTTCGGCGTGGACACCCCCGCTAACCCCGACTGGATTGACACTCAGGATGAGGTGGCGGAGATGCTGACCCAGGATAACTTCACCCTGGTGGATAACCGCACCTGGGAGGAGTTTATCGGCGAGTCCACCGGCTACTCCTACCACGACAAGGCCGGGCGCATCCCCGGCGCGGTGTTCGGCTACGCCGGCAAGGTCAGCTCCAGCTCGGTGTGCTACTACCGCAACATTGACAAGACCATGCGCAACGCCGATGAGATTCTGGCCATGTGGGAGAGCTGCGGCATTGACCCGGAGACGCACCACCTGTCCTTTATGTGCGGTTCCGGCTGGCGGGCCGCTGAGATTCTGTGGTACGCCCGGGTGATGGGGTATGAGAATACCTCCCTGTACAGCGACGGCTGGATTGGCTGGTCCAATGCGGGCCGTCCCACCGAGACCGGCGACCCCACTGCCAAGTAAGCCATGCGGCGGCGTGTCTTTTACGGCGTATGGGCCGTTGTCACCCTCCTCCAGGCCGCGCTTGTGGCCGGGGGATGGGTGCTGGCCCGTCTGGCCTATCAGAGAGCGGGGGTCAACCACCATGTGGCCTACCGGAAACGACAGTATAATACCCTCATTTTCAGCGGCGGGAAGCTGCTGGCCCTCCAGATTGTCGCGGCGGTGCTGGTGGTCGTGCTGCTGGTGCTGCTGGTGCGCGCCATTCGCCGGAGGGGGGGATTCCGCTGCCTGCTGGCACTGGAGTCTGTAATTGCGGCTGGGGCGGTGCTGGCCTTTCTCACCGTGCCCGCCCTCAAGGCGGTACGCATCTACCCCTATGCCGTGCTCATCGCGGCGGTGATTCTGCTGCTGGCGCTGCTGGCGCAGGGACTGGGCAGCCGAGTCAGGGGATAGGGAAGTTTTGCCCTCGCCGGGCGGGCCGCTTACCCAGCGGGGGCACTGCTTTCTTTGCCAAAGAAAGCGGTGGGAAAGAAAGCGCAGAGGGGGCGCTGCCCCCTCTGCACTCCCCCCAATGCGCAACCGGGCTAAAGTTCTACTGCGGAGGAATTGCGCCGGTGCGGTGCCATTTGGGCGGGGGCTTCCCACCTATGAGGGGAGCGTTGTACTGCCATGCAAGACAGGTGACCGCAAAGACTGGAGGTCCGCACCCACAAAATGGGGCGGCCCCCTTTAAAAGGCCGCCCTTTTGGAGGGGAGTGGAGAGGGGAACGAGAAGTTCCCCTCTCCGCCTTTTCTTTCCCCGATTTCTTTTCTGCGAAAAGAAATCGGGCGCCACCCGCGCAGGGTGCCCGTGCGGCGAGCACAAAACCCCCCGGCGTTGGGAACGCTTTCTGTGAGATGAAAAAGGACCGTTGCAGATGTAGACTTTCTGCAACGGTCCTTTTTCTTGTCTTGGTTACACCAAGCCCTGAGCCATCATGGCGTTGGCAACCTTCAGGAAACCGGCGATGTTGGCGCCGGCCACCAGGTTGCCGGCCATACCATACTTGGCGGCAGCTTCCGCGCTGTTGTGGTAGATGTTGACCATGATGTTGTGGAGCTTCTCGTCCACCTCGTCAAAGCTCCAGGAGAGGCGCATAGAGTTCTGGCTCATCTCCAGGGCGGAGGTGGCCACACCGCCGGCGTTGGCGGCCTTGGCGGGCCCAAAGAGGACGCCCTTGGACTGGAAGTACTCCACCGCCTCGGGGGTGGAGGGCATGTTGGCACCCTCAGCCACGGCGAAGCAGCCGTGCTCCACCAGGGCCTTGGCCCCCTCCAGATCCAGCTCATTCTGAGTGGCGCAGGGGAGGGCGATGTCACAGGGCACATTCCAGATGTTCCGGCAGCCTTCCACATACTGGGCGGAGGGGACATAGTCCAGATAGGTCTTGATGCGCGCCCGCTTGACTTCCTTGATCTCCTGGATGACCTTGTAGTCAATGCCGTTGGGATCGTAGATGTAGCCGTTGGAGTCGCTCATGGCCACCACCTTGCCGCCCAGCTGGGTGGCCTTCTGGTTGGCGTAGATGGCCACATTGCCGCTGCCCGAGATGACCACCGTCTTGCCCTCGAAGGACTTGCCGTTGTCGTGGAGCATCTCGTTGGTGTAGTAGCACAGGCCGTAGCCGGTGGCCTCCGTCCGGGCCAGGGAGCCGCCGTAGGTGAGGCCCTTGCCGGTGAGCACCCCGGCGTACTGGCCGGTGATGCGCTTATACTGGCCATACAGGTAGCCAATCTCCCGGCCGCCCACGCCGATGTCACCGGCGGGCACGTCGCAGTCGGGGCCGATGTGGCGGTAGAGCTCCGTCATAAAGCTCTGGCAGAAGCGCATGACCTCGTCGTCGCTCTTACCCTTGGGGTCAAAGTCGCAGCCGCCCTTGCCGCCGCCGATAGGCAGGCCGGTGAGCGAGTTTTTAAAAATCTGCTCAAAGCCCAGGAACTTCAAAATGCCCTGATTTACGCTGGGATGGAACCGCAGGCCGCCCTTGTAGGGGCCGATGGCGCTGTTGAACTGGACGCGGTAGCCGCGGTTGATGTGGTACTCCCCCTTGTCATCCACCCAGGGCACCCGGAAGGAGACAATGCGCTCCGGCTCCACCAGGCGCTCCAGCAGCTTGGCCTTCTGGAACTCGGGATGGCTGTTTACCACCGGGCGAAGGGAGTCCAGCACCTCCGTCACCGTCTGGAGGAATTCGGGCTCGTGGGCATTTTTTTCTTTCACCGCTGCCAGTACTTGATCGACGTAATCCATGAATCAAAACCTCCCTATTTCGATTCGACCGGACGGGTGTATAAAAGACCGTCCAGTCCAATTCTGCCAAAATAGTGTCTGCAAGCCGGTGAAATAGTTCTTGCAGACAAGCCGGTTTCCAGTGCCCGACGGAGCGGAGCGGGAAAATCCGGTCAGCTTGGAGCAGATTTTGGCAGAATCTATGGCATATTATAAAGCAATGCCCCCCTGATCTGTCAATAGCTTTCCTGTAAAAAGCGAAAATTTTGCATGAGTATGAATAAAAAATTGCATAACCGGGAAGCGAAATCCAATATTTTCCGATCCGATGTCCGCCCGCGCGGCTATGCTTGCATTTTGTGAAAAAAGATGGTATAACTAACCGAACTTGATGGGGGAGGGAGGGGCTCTGGGGGCGGAGCTCCTCCTGTATCCACATGTGCGCCTGAAAGGCGCAGGGGAGGTTTTCGCAATGTCGGAACAGATCAACACGCCGGCGCAGTCCGGCATCCGGCGGTATTTTCAGGAGCAGAATATTGAGATCTCCTGGAACCGCATCGGCATCCAGGCCCTGGGTGGGATGGCCCACGGCCTCTTTGCCTCGCTGCTCATTGGTACCATCATCGGAACACTGGGCATGTTCCTGCCGGGGGCGGCAGGGGCCTTTCTCCAAACGATATCGGATTACACCAAGGCCATCCAGGGGGCGGCCATGGCCATGGCCATCGGGTATTCGGTGGGGGCCGCGCCCTATATTGTCTATTCGCTGGCCACGGTGGGCTATTCTTCCAATATGCTGGGAGGCGCTGGCGGGCCGCTGGCGGTGTACTTTGTGGCCCTCATCGCCATTTTCTGTGGAAAACTGGTGTCCAAGCGCACCCCCATTGACTTGATTGTCACCCCGGCGGTGACCATTCTCATCGGGGTGCTCAGCTCCGCTGTGCTGGCGCCTCCCATTGGCCGGGGCGCTTCCGCCCTGGGGACGGTCATTATGTGGGCCACCGACCAGCAGCCCTTCCTGATGGGGGTCATCATCTCGGTGGTGGTGGGCGTTATCCTCACCCTGCCCATCAGCTCCGCCGCCATCTGCGCCGCCCTCAATCTGGTGGGTCTGGCGGGGGGCGCTGCTGTGGCGGGGTGCTGCGCCCAGATGGTGGGCTTTGCGGTGTGCTCCTACCGGGAGAACCGCCTCAACGGCCTCTCCTCCATTGGGCTGGGCACCTCCATGCTGCTGGTGCCCAATCTGCTCAAAAAGCCGGTGCTGTGGGTGCCGCCCACCCTGGCTGCCGCCATCACCGGACCCATTGCCACCTGTCTCTTTCACCTCCAAATGAATGGTGCACCCATCTCCTCCGGCATGGGGACCTGCGGACTGGTGGGGCCCATTGGGGTGGTCACCGGCTGGTTCTCCCCCGGAGAGGTGGCTGCGGCGGCAGGACTGGCCGCCCGGACCCCCACCGCGGTGGACTGGCTGGGGCTGGTCCTCATCTGCTTTGTGCTGCCGGCGGTGCTGTCGTGGCTCATCTCTGAGCTGATGCGCAAGAAGGGGCTCATTGAACTGGGGGATTATAAGTTGGTATAACCTCCGCCCCACCGGGGCAACCTGTGGTGGGAGGTGGATTTGATGAGTGAAGTCAATTCCGACGGGATGCTGCTCAATCCAGAGGAGACCCTCTTCCGGCTGGCCTGCCGCAGGGCAAATATCAGCCCCTATTCTCTGGATGTCAGCGACAACATGAGCCGGCTGGTCCATGCCGCCAATGGGGCCCCGGCCGGTACCGTGGGCGGCGCGCCCCACATGCCGCTCCCCCGCTCCACATCCTGAACCCGGCGCCCCCCGCTGTGACTTTGTTGGTCATAGCGGGGGGCGCTGGCACATATATCTGCTTCAGAACTTCTTACATAGGAGCGTGGCGGATATGCAAACTGGTTGGAACGAAAATAAGGCGACGTTGCGGGGGACCGTGTCGGCACAGCCCGCGCCCTCCCATGAGAACCACGGAATCTGGTATGACGCTTTTCCCCTGACGGTGAAGCGGCTCTCCGGCGCGGAGGACCGGGTGAATGTCATTGTGGCCCACACCATGGCTCAGAAGCTGGATTTGGAGCCGGGGCGGGAGGTGGAGATCGAGGGGGAGGTGCGCTCCTTCAACAACAAGAGCGGCCGGGGCAGCCGCCTGGTCATCACCCTCTATGCCCGCACCATATGCCCGGCGGAGGGGGCCCACAGCAATGAGCTGGTGCTGGCCGGGGCGCTGTGCAAGCGGCCGGTGTACCGCCGCACCCCCATGGGGCGGGAGATCTGCGATTTGCTGTTGGCGGTGAACCGGCGGTACGGACGGGCGGACTATCTGCCCTGTATCGCCTGGGGAGCCCTGGCCCGGCAGTGTGCCGAGCTGGATGTGGGGGACGCAGTGCGCCTGGAGGGGCGCTTCCAGAGCCGGAGCTACACCAAGGTAGAGCAGGGGGAGAGCACCCAGCGCACCGCCTATGAGATTTCGGTGATGCGCCTGGGGGTGCTGGAGCCGGTGGTGTCTCTGCCGGGCTGAGGAAGAAACGGGGAAAGGGTCGTTGCAGACGGATGCTGCAACGGCCCTTTTTATAATCAGAGAACCAGAGCCAGCATGGATTTATGCCCCTTCCTATGGTAAAATAAAATCAAGAACAGAAGAAGGAAGGCGTTACCATGAAGAAAATCATTTTAACCTTGTATTTGCTGTCTTGTTTCTTTGTTTTAGTATCTTGTAGTTCCTCAAAAGATGTTCTGCATTTGGGGGTGAATGCGGTTATCACAGAGGTCGATGCCTCCGATCAAACCATCCTGGTACGAGATAGCGACAAAGGTGGTCCTTTGGGTGAAGCATGCCGGATTGACTGTTCGGAAATTCCCATGATTTACTGCAACTATGATGCATTCGATGACGTGAGAGACATATCCTTTGCGGATTTGCAGGTGAATGACGAAGTGATTTTGAGCATTTATGAGTCTGAACTGGAAGCTTTCCAAAATAAGGATGCCGCAGAACTCAAAATTGATCAGCTACAGTTGGGGACACAGCGAATCAAATGATGTTAAAACGGCTGTGGACAACTTTTGTTGTCCACAGCCGTGCTGCGTTTTGTGGAAAGTTTACTCTTCGGCCAGAGCCTTGGCGGCCTCAATGGCCTTCTGCTGGACCGCGGGAGGCGCCTCCTCGTAGCGGACGAAGTGGAAGGTGAACGTACCGCGGCTCTGGGTCATGGAGCGCAGGTCAATGGCGTATGTCATCATCTCCGCCATAGGCACCTCGGCCTCCACAATCTGGTTGCCCTTGCCGTCGGGGTTCATGCCCATGACGCGACCCCGGCGCTTGTTGAGGTCGCCGATGATATCGCCCATGTAGCTGTCGGGGATGGTGACCTTCAGCTCCCCAATGGGCTCGAGCAGAACGGGGCTGGCGTCGGGCAGACCGGCCTTGTAGGCCAGCTGAGCGGCAGTCTTGAAGGCCATTTCGGAGGAGTCCACCGGGTGATAGGAGCCGTCAAACAGGGTGGCTTTCAGGTTGACCACCGGATAGCCGGCCAGCACGCCGTGCTGCACCGCCTCCCGCAGGCCCTTTTCCACGGCGGGGAAGTAGTTCTTGGGCACCGCGCCGCCGAACACTTCCTCACAGAACTCCAGCTCCTCGCTCTCGCCGGGCTCAAAGCGAATCTTGACGTCGCCGAACTGGCCGTGGCCGCCGGACTGCTTCTTGTGGCGGCCCTGGACCTCCACCTTCTTGCGGATCTTCTCCCGGTAGGCCACGCGGGGCACCGACAGCTCCACCTCCACGCCAAAGCGGCTCTTGAGCTTGGACACCAGCACATCCATCTGCATGTCGCCGGTGCCGGAGACCACCATCTGGTGGGTTTCGGCGTTGTTCACCCAGTTAAAGGTCAGATCCTCTTCATTCAGGCGGGTGAGGCCGGCGGCCACCTTGTCCTCCTGGCCCTTGGTCTTGGGGGCGATGGCCACCGAGTAGCAGGGCTCGGGGAAGGGGATGGGGGGCATCTTCACGACCTTGCGGCTGTCGCAGATGGTGTCGCCGGTCTTGAGGGCGTCCATCTTGGACACCGCGCCGATGTCGCCGCAGCCCAGCTCCTTGACTTCCTCGGCCTTCTTGCCCTTCATGATGTAGAGGCGGCCCAGCTTCAGGCTCTCGCCGGTGCGGGCGTTCACCAGAGGCATATCGGGGGTGAGGGTGCCGGAGAGCACCTTCACATAGGAGTACTTGCCGTACTGGTCGGAAGTGGTCTTAAAGACGAAAGCGCAGGGGTAGGCGCGCTCGGAGAGGACATACTCCTCCGGCTCGCCGTCGGCGTTCTCCACGATGGGAGGGGCGCTCTCCAGGGGGTTGGGGATGAGGTCCACGATGGTGTCCAGCAGCATCAGGGTACCCAGACCCTCCACCGCCGAGCCGCACACCACCGGGAAGAGGGACAGCTCCCGCACGCCCTGGCGCAGGCCCTGAACCATCTCGGCATAGGTGAAGTCCTCGCCGGAGAAGTACTTGTCCATAAACTCCTCGCTGGTCTCCGCCACCGACTCCTTGAGGGCGTCGTACAGCTCTTCCAGCACGGGGAGCTTGTCCTCGGGGACCTCAATTTCCACGCGCTTGCCATTCTGCATCTCATAGGCGCGCTTGTGGAGCACGTCAATGATGCCGATGACCTTCTTGTCGGCGTCCCAGATGGGGGCCACCACCGGGGCGATATTCTTGCCGAAGCGCTCACGCAGAGTGGCGAACGCGGCGTTATAGTCGGAATTTTCCTCGTCGGTCTTGGAGATGTACAGGATGCGGGGGAGATTGCGGCTCTCGCAGTACTCCCAGGCCTTCTCCGCGCCCACGCTCATGCCGGCCTTGGCCGAACAGACGATGACGCCCGCGCCGGAGACGCTGACCGCCTCCCGCACCTCGCCCACAAAGTCAAAATAGCCGGGGGCGTCCAGCACGTTAATCTTACAACCCCGGTACTCCACAGGGGCAATGGCGGTGGAGATGGAAATCTTGCGCCGAATCTCCTCAGGATCGTAATCGCAAACGGTGTTGCCATCCACAGGGGAGCCCAGCCGGATGGTGCCGCCGGTCAGATACAGCATACTCTCTGCCAGGGAGGTCTTTCCGTTGCCGCCGTGTCCCAGCAGGCAGATGTTGCGGATGTTTTGCGCGGAATAGCTCATGTGTTTCCTCTCCTTACGTTTATGAGATCGGGCCAGCAATGCGCCCGGGTGGTAAGCACGACTGACATTAGTCATTATAGCTCAAAGCGGACGCCGTGGCAACTGATATTTTAGAAAAAGAGTCCAACAACCGGCGGGGGGCCTTGCGCGGACTGGCTTTCCGACCAAGCCGGAGGGGGTTTTTGTGTCCTCGCCGGACGGGCCGCCTGCTCGGCGGGAGCACAGCTTTCTTTGCAAAAGAAAGCTGTGGGAAAGAAAGCGCAGAGGGGGGATACCCCCCTCTGCACTCCCCCAAGGCGCAACCGGGCTTAAGTTCTTCTGCGGAGGGATTGCGCAAGTCTGGCGCAACAAAAAGCCAACCCTGGTGCCTATGAGGACAGTGTTGTACTGCCATGCAAGACAGGTGACACCTATATCCGACTTAGTGCCACAGAAAAAGCTACAACTTTGCATCCACAAAATGGGGCGGCCCCTTAAAAAGGCCGCCCTTTTGGAGGGGAGTGGAGAGGGGAACGAGAAGTTCCCCTCTCCGCCTTTTCTTTCCCCGGTTTCTTTTCTGCGAAAAGAAATCGGGCGCTGTCCGCGTAGGACGCCCGCCCGGCGAGGGCACCCCCCGTTGGGCTGTTAGCCCATAAAAAAGCCCCATGGACAACAGGTCCACAGGGCTTCTTCTCCTGGCGGATTATGGGTTGTTGATGGTGTCGTAGTAGCGCTGCTGGCCCTCCTCATAGGCCCGCTGGGCGTCGCCCCACGCCGCGTCCTGAGAGGTCAGGCCCTCCAGCAGATTCTCGTCCCGGCACATGATCACCGTCCCGTCCTGGAGGGACACAGCGTAGTCGTTGAGCGTCTCGCCATTTTGCTCCAGGCGGAAGGTGTAATACTTCCCATTGCCGGAGAGGCCGGTATCCCGCAGGGTCAAGGCATTCTCTGTGCCGGAACCAGACAAAATGCCCTTTTCCAGCACCGCGTCGGGGTAACACTCGTACCCGCCCAGCGCCTCAAAGACCGCCTCATAGGCCTGCTCCAAGGTCAGCTCCCCCTGCCGGTTGGATGCATAGGGCAGACCGGCGGGCGCAACGCCAAAGGTGTTGGCACTGTTCTGGGGCGGCGGAGTGGTCTGAGGGGTCTGAGGGGTCTGAGTGACAGCCGGTGTCTCGGTATGGGCGGTGGAGGTATCCGGGGGAAGGGAATTCTGCACCGAAGCAGAGCCGCTCTTTTCCCCGTCCTCCGTGGGGCTGGAGGCCGTTTCCTCCTGAGAGGAAGTAGTTGCGTTCTGGGCGTCGTTTCCGTCAGTACTGCCAGTGCTGCCGCTTCCCTGAGCCGGTGCGGCCTCCTTGGCGGTGCCGGTATTGGGGGCCGGGGTGATGCCCGATTTCGGTTCGCTGGCTCCGCCCTGGGCGGATTGATTGTCTTGAACGGCGGCGCCGGTGGTCATGCCGCTGCCGGCGTGGTCCGCCAGCTGGTCCAGCCCAAAGCTGCCCACACCCAGCAGCACCACCGCAAACACGGCGGCAGAGGCCGCCCACTGTTTCCAGCGCCGGCTGGCGGGGCGGGCGGGAAGGGGGACCACCTTTTCGGCGTGGATTTGCTCCAGCACCGACTGGCACAGCCCCTCCGGGACCGGGGCGTTCAGGGTGGGGAATACCGTCTCCATCTCGTTGAAATCAGCCAGGAGGGCCCGGCAATCGGCGCATTGGGCCAGATGTGCCTGGAGTTCGCGCTCCTCCTCCGGGGAGAGAGGGGCGTCCAGACGGGCGCTGATGAGCTCCAGCGCCTGGTCGCAGGAAATCATGGCTGCGGCCCTCCTTTCTTGGAATCGGGTCTTGTTTCTTACCCTAGCTTGTAGACGTGTTGGGCGGAGAAAAGTTCCCCGTGGAGATGAGATATTTTCGCAGGGCCAGCCGGGCCCGGGCGATGCGGGATTTCACCGTCCCCTCCTCCAGCCCCAGCAGGGCGGCAATCTCCGCGTAGGAGAGGCCGTCCAGCTCCCGCAGGACCAGCACCTTCCGGTGCTCCTCCGAGAGGGTGTCCAGCCCCTTGTGGACCGCCTCCCGCAGCTCCCGCCGCTGTACCTCCACCTCGGGGGCGTAGCGCAAATCGGGCAGCTCCACCTGCCGCTCCTCGTCCTCGTCGTCCAGGGAGACGGTCATGGACAGCCCACTCCGCCGCTTCTCCCGGCGGAGAAAGTCGATGCAGGCGTTGGAGGTCAGGCGGTAGAGCCAGGTGGCGAAGGAGCTTCCGCCCTGGAACTTGCTCAGCCCCCGCCAGGCGTTGAGAAAGGCCTCCTGGGAGAGCTCCGCGGCGTCGTCCGGGTTGTTCGTCATGCGCAGGGCCAGGTTGTAAATGCGGCTTTGATTTTGCTCCACCAGGGCCGCAAAGGCGGTCTCGTCCCCCTGTCGGGCCCGCTGGACCAGCTCTGCTTCTGTTGCCATACCGTGCTCACCTGCCTTTTCTCAGCTGATTGTGGCGCAAACATGCGCCCGCTACTTCAAATCCCGTTTGATGCCCTCGGTAATGCGGTAGATGTCCTCCATGGTGGAGAGGTTGGAAATGAGCTGCTTATAATAGCCTGCGTAGGGGACCCCTTTTAAATACCAGGCGTAGTGCCGCCGGGCCTCCAGACAGGCGATTTTTTCCCCCTTGTGGGCGGCGTTGAGCGTAAACTGCCGCACCGCCGTGTCGCACCGCTGGGCCAGCGGGGGCAACGGGGGAATCTCCTCCCCGTTCAGAGCGGCGGCGCACTGCTGCAAGAGCCAGGGGTTGCCAAAGGCCCCCCGGCCCACCATCGCCATATCCGCGCCGGTGTAGCGGAGGATACGCACTGCCGCCTCCGGCGTAAAGACATCGCCGTTGGCAATAACCGGGATGGACACCGCCTCTTTGACGGCGCGGATGTAGTCCCAGTTGGCCTCCCCGGCGTACATCTGCTTGCGGGTGCGGCCATGCACCGCCACGGCGGACGCCCCGGCCTGCTCCATCATCTGGGCAAACTCCACACAGTTGATGGAGCCCTTGTCCCAGCCGAGACGGAATTTCACGGTGACGGGCCGTCCGCCCGCCCCCCGGACCACCGCCTCCAGCACCTTGGCGGCCAGCTCCGGGGTACGCATGAGGCCGGAGCCGTCCCCGCTCTGGGCCACCTTGGGCACGGGGCAGCCCATGTTGATGTCGATGACTTCCGCGCCGGAGACCTCCGCGGCGATGCCGGCGGCCTGCTCCATACAGGCCGTGTCGCTGCCGAAAATCTGGGCGGCGGCGGGGTGTTCCCCCTCTCCTAATTTTAACAGGGGGATGGACTTTTTATCCTGATAGCAGAGCGCTTTGGCGCTGACCATCTCGGTGATGGTGTAGCAGCCGCTCAGCTCCCGGCATACGGTGCGGAAGCCCAAATCGGTGACCCCCGCCATGGGGGCCAGTGCGACGCGGCTGGGAATGGTGACGCTGCCGATGTTCAAAATGATTCCTCGCTTATCTCTGATTTCGTACCCTCTATGATAGCATACCCAACTCTTAGGGACAAGCCGAAAAAACCGTCGGAGGACCGGAAAACGGCCCTCCGACGGGAACATTCAGGACGGAGGCAGGGTAAGCTTGGTGTCGCCGTACTGGATGTAGTCCACTTGGCTCAAATCCAGCGGGGTGTCGAATACATCGCAGGTGTCGTAGGTGTGGACGAAGGTTTCTTTGACCGAATGCTCGTCAAAGCGGGGGTCCCGCTTGCCCGGGTTGCGGGAAATGGCCTCTCGGGGCCAGAACACAGTACCGTCTTTTAGAACAATTTGGAGCTTGCCCAGTCCGGCGGAGACGGGACCATCTTCCTCCAGCGTGGTGGAGTAGCAACAGGACAGACTGAGAGGGGAGAGGGTCAGGGTTTCCAAACGGGTGGTGAAGCCGTAGGTCTCATTCGTTTGCAGGGCATTCTGGGTGTCTACCTCCACTACCTGGCTCTCGAAATAGAGGCCGATGTCAAAGGTGAATTCCCCGGTAAAGACGGGGGTGTACTCCTTGTCCGGCGACTGCACCCAGAGGCCGTGGATGGTGAGGGGCTTGGAAATGCCGTCGTGGAAGTCCAGAGCCGTGCCCGGCTGCTTGACATAGCGGAGCACCACTTCCTTCACGTTGTCGGTGGGGGCGTTGTCAGGGAGCCACTCTTGGGAGAGGTCCCAGCCGTAGTCCGCATAGGCGCTCAGGTCCAGGTCAATCTCCTCTCCCTTCCCCATGCCGAAGAGCTGGTAATAGCCCTCGGTGTCCCCGTCCAAATCGGGGAGCACCGTGCCCGCCGGGGCCTCCAAGCGCAGGTGCAGGTAATAGCAGTTTTCGTCGGCTAGGGCGGCCAGCGGAGTTAGGGTGGCCCCGTTGCTGGTGACCCCCTCGGGAAAGGTCTGGCCAATTGTGTCCAGAATCTCCCGCTGCCCGTCGGTGAGAGGGGTGTCGTCCTTCTCGTCAAAGTAGGGGGCAAAGACCTGACTGGGGGTGAAGTACCCAGCCGCGGCCCCCGCCCCCAGGGCCAGCGCGGCGGCCGCCCCCACCGCCAGCAGCAACTTGCGCACCGGACGGCGGCGCGGCGCCTTCGGGGCGATGCGGGCGCGCACCAGATTGCGCACCCGCTCCCCGTCCAGCGGGGTGGAGTCCTCCCCGCTCAGCTCCGGGGCGTCCACACCCTCCCACAGATCAGAAAATCGCTCCGTCATAGACAAAACCTCCTTGCATGAGTGCGTCTTTCAGCTTTTGCCGGCCCCGGCGGAGCCGGGTTTTGACGGTGTTCTCCGGCATCCCCACCGCCTGGGCGATGGTGCGCACCGGCTGCTGGTAGTAGTAATAGCGCACGAAAATGTCCCGGTCCGGCGGGCCCAAAGCCTCCACCGCCTGCCGTAGCAGGGCGCGGACCTCCGCACGCTCCACCTCGCCCGCCGGGTCATCCAGAGAGGGGAGCTCCAGAACATCCTCCTCCAGCGGGCGGAGGAGTCCCGCGCCCCGCAGGCGGTTGCGGGCCTTGTTTCGGGCCACCGTCCCCAGCCAGGCCTTCACCTTGCCGGGGCGCAAATCACCGGCGTGGTCCCAGGCTGCCACAAACACATCGGCGGCCACCTCCTCTCCGTCGGTATGGGGCAGGGCGTGGCCCAGCACCCCCCACACCACCGCGGACACATAGGGGAGATACTGCTCCATCAGCGCCTCCAGAGCCGCCCCGTCTCCCTGGCGCAGGTGGCGAAGCATGGTCGTTTCTTCCAAACAATTCCCTCCTTTTTGGGGGTGAAAGCCCCTTTCACCCATCAAAACACAGCACTCGCGCCGCCGGTTTCAAAAAGCGGCGGGAAACGGCAGTCTTGACCTGCCTGTTCCGACCTGCTTTTTCCGGGAATTCGGTTATAATGCTCCCTACGAAGGAAGGGAGGAACCACTTTATGGCTGCAAAAGATACCCTGCGTGCCCGAGCGGCGCGAATGCGGGAAGAGATGGAGGAGACGGGGCGCCTGGTCCTGCGGGCGCCGGCGCTGGTGCGTGGGGCAGAATGCACCATGCGCTTTTTATTGGGAGCGGTGCTCTCCGGCGCGGAGGTGTTTGGTGGTTACGCCCCCTTTGCTTTAGGGATGGTGGGGGCCTCCGGCTCCGGGCTGGACGGCTTTGCCGCCCTGGTGGGGGCCTGCTTTGGCTACCTTACCTTCCAGGGGTTTGCCGACGGCCTGCGCTACGCCGCGGCGGCTATCCTCATTTTTTCAGTGGCCTTTGCCTTTTATGACATCCGGCCCTACCGCAAGGTGTGGTTCATGCCCGCCGCCTCCGCGCTGATGGACGCCATCACCGGCTTTGTCTACCTCTCCGACGGGGGTTGGACCGCCCAGGGCTTTATTTTTTTCGCCACAGAGGTACTTTTTGCCGGGGCGTCCGCCTATTTTTACCGCATGGCCTTCTCCCCCTGGACAGATAACCGGGAGGACGAGCCCCTCACCCTGCGCCAGACCGTCTCCCTGCTCATTCTGGCGGGGACGGTGCTGCTCACCCTCTCCCGCATTACGGTGCTGGGGGATTTATCTCTGGGGCGGACGGCGGCGGCGCTGGCGGTGATGCTGTGCGCCGGGGCGGGGGGCATCGGGCCGGGGGCAACGGTGGGGGTCAGTCTGGGTATTGGCATGGATTTGGCGTCAGGGGGGCTGCCCTTCTACTCCATGGCCTACGCCCTGGCGGGCGTGATGGCGGGGATTTTCCACCGGCAGGGGCGGTTTGTCACCGCGCTCTCCTATGTACTGGCCAACGCGGTGGCGGTGCTGTGGACGTGGAACAGCGCGGCCCAGATTTCCCTGCTCTATGAGGTGTTCATCGCCTCGGTGCTCTTCCTCCTCACCCCCCAGCGGGCGCTGCGGCAGGTGCAGGCCCTGCTGGTGCGGCAGACCCGGCAGGATACCCAAAGCAAGGCCCGGGACTATGTGCGCCTCCGCCTGGAGCGCACCGCCCAGGCCTTCCGCACCCTCCACGACACCCTGCGCACCCAGTTTTCCGCCGCCCCCGTCAATGACAATGACACGGCGGCCATTTTTGACCGGGCGGCCAACCGGGTGTGCAAAAACTGCTCCCTCCAGCTGGCCTGCTGGCAGCGGGACTATGTGACCACCTACAATGCCCTTAACGACGCGCTGGGGCCCATGCTGGAGCGGGGACACGGAGAGGGGGAGGACTTTCCCGTCCACTTCTCCAACCGCTGTCTCAAATTCCCTCAATTTCTCTCCGCGGTCAACGAGGAGCTCTCCGCCCTCTACTGCCGCCGGCAGTACAAGAGCCGCCTGATGGAGAGCCGCGCGGCGGTGTGCCGCCAGTACGGCGAGCTGGCCACAGTGCTGGGCGCGGCGGCGGCGGAGCTGTCCGCCGAGCTCTCCCCCGACCCGGTGCGGGAGCGGCGGCTGCGCCAGCACTTCACCGCTCTGGGGGTGGAGGCAGAGCCAGCGGTGTTTTACGACCAGGCGGGGCATCTGCGCCTGGAGATTCAGGGGCCCGGCCTCCAGCCCCTGCGCCAGAAAGAGGGGGTGGACAAGCTCTCCCACCTTTTGGGGGTGCCGCTGCGCCTGTGGGAGGAGACTCCCCCGCGGCGGGACCGCCTGGTGCTGGTGCAGCAGGAGCCCTATCAGGCTCTGGCCGGGGTGGCCGCCCGCAAGAAGGAGGGGGAGACGGTCTCCGGGGATACGGGCACTTGGTTCAAGCGGGAGGACGGCAGTCTCTTTGTGCTCCTGTGTGACGGCATGGGTTCCGGCCCTGCCGCCCACCGGGAGAGCAGTGAGGCGGTGCGCCTCTTGGAGGAATTTCTCCGGGCGGGGGTGGAGCCGGGGGAGGCCCTGCGC
>DXDX01000004.1 GCA_019115265.1 Candidatus Flavonifractor merdigallinarum
CTCCGGGTTGTGCTTACAGGCGATGAAGCGGGGGATGGACTCCATGGGGCCGGGGCGGTAGAGGGCGATGATGGCGGTGATGTCCTCAATATTCTGGGGCTTGAGCCCCACGCACACGCCCGTCATGCCGGTGGACTCCATCTGAAAGACGCCGGAGGTCTTGCCCTCGGAGAGCATCTGAAAGACCTCCGGGTCGTGGTCGGGAATCTGCTCCAGAGAGAAACCGGGGTCTTTTTTGCGCACCAGCTGCACCGCGTCGTCCAGCACCGTCAGGTTCCGAAGGCCCAGAAAGTCCATCTTCAGAAGCCCCAGTTCCTCCAGGGTGGTCATGGTGTACTGGGTCACCACCGACTCGTCATTTTTCGCCAGCGGGACATACTCGTGGACGGGGCGGCGGGTGATGACCACCCCCGCGGCGTGGGTGGAGGCGTGGCGGGGCATCCCCTCAATGGCCTTGGCGGTGTCAATGAGGGTATGGACGGTGGCGTCCCCCTCGTAGGCCTCCCGCAGAGGCTTGGAGAGCTTGAGGGCGTCGTCCAGGGTAATATGCAGGTTGCCCGGCCCGCCGGGGACCTGCTTGGCCACTGTGTCCACCTGGGCATAGGGCACATTCAGCGCCCGGCCCACATCCCGGATGGCCCCCCGGGCGGCCATGGTGCCGAAGGTGACAATCTGGGCCACATGGTCCACGCCGTATTTCCGCTGGACGTACTCGATGACCTCCTGCCGGCGGCGGATACAGAAATCCACGTCAATATCCGGCATGGTCACCCGCTCCGGGTTCAAAAAGCGCTCAAAGTAGAGGTCATACTGCATGGGGTCAATTTCGGTGATGCGCAGGCAGTAGGCCACCATGCTCCCCGCCCCCGAGCCGCGGCCCGGCCCCACCGGGATACCCTGCCCCTTGGCGTAGCTGATGAAGTCGGAGACAATGAGGAAGTACTCCACAAACCCCATCTGCCGGATGACCCCCATCTCATACTCCAGGCGCTGCCGGTAGCCCTCCGGCGCATCCGGGTAGCGCCGGGCAAAGCCATCGTCACACAGCTTTTGAAAATAGGCGTCCCCGTCTGTCCAGCCCTCGGGGAGTTTGAATTCGGGCAGGTGGTACTTGCCAAACTCAAATTCCACCTGGCAGCGGTCGGCAATGCGTTGGGTATTCTCCACCGCCTCCGGCCAGTCGGGAAAGAGGGCGGCCATCTCCTCCTCTGACTTGATATAAAATTCCTGGGTTTCAAACCGCATCCGGGAGGGGTCGTCCACCGTCTTGCCCATCTGAATGGCCATGAGGGTATCCTGCATGGCGGCGTCCGCCCGGGTGAGATAGTGTGCGTCGTTGGTGACCACCAGGGGGATTCCCGTCTCCTGGTGGAGGCGGAGGATTCCCTGGGCCGCCGTCTGCTGGGCGGGGATGCCGTGGTCCTGAATCTCCAGGTAGTAATTCCCCTTTCCAAAAATGCCCTCCATCTCCAGGGCGTGGGCCTTGGCTCCCTCGTAATTGCTCCCCAGAATCAGCCGGGGCACCGCGCCGGCCAGACACGCGGAGAGGGCGATGAGCCCCTCATGGTGCTCCCGCAGCAAGTCCATATCCACCCGCGGCTTGATATAAAAGCCCTCCAAAAAGGCCTGGGACACCAGATAGCTCAGATTCCGGTAGCCCACCTCGTTCTCACACAGGAGGACCAGATGCCGGGCGGCAGAGTCGTACTCGTGGACCTTGTCAAAGCGGGTACGGGGGGCCACATAGACCTCGCAGCCGATGATGGGCTTGATACCCGCCGCTTTACAGGCCTTATAGAAGTCCACCACCCCGTACATCACGCCGTGGTCGGTGATGGCCACCGCGCTCTGACCCAAATCCTTTACCCGCTGTACCAGCTTGGGAATGCGGCACGCGCCGTCCAGAAGGCTGTATTCCGTATGGACATGTAAGTGGACAAAGGACATGGCGGTCCCCTCCTTTTTCTCTAATTCTGTGCTCGCCGCACGGGCCGCCTACTCGGCGGGAGCACCGCTTTCTTTGCCAAAGAAAGCGGTGGGAAAGAAAGCGCAGAGGGGGCTGCCCCCTCTGCACTCCCCCAATGCGCAACCGGGCTAAAGTTCTGCTGCGGTGGGATTTCCCAGACTCGGTGCCATTTGAACGGGAGCATTCTGCCTATGAGGAAAGTGTTGTACTGCCTTGCAAGACAGGTAGCCCCCATTTGGGAAAGTCTGTTGCCATAGAAGAAGTTGTAAGTTAGCACCCACAAATGGGGCGGCCCCCTTGAAAAGGCCGCCCTTTTGGAGGGGAGTGGAGAGGGGAACGAGAAGTTCCCCTCTCCGCCTTTTCTTTCCCCGGTTTCTTTTCCGCGAAAAGAAATCGGGCGCTGTCCGCGCAGGACGCCCGCGCGGCGAGCGCCCCCCTGTTACTGGGGCAGTCCCCACATTCAGGCTCTGGCCAATTCCACCAGCTTGCGCAGGCGGTGGTTGAGGCACGATTTCGTCACCGGGGGGTCGCTGGCCTCCGCCAGCTGGGAGAGGGTGAGTTCCGGGTGCTCCACCCGCAGCTCTGCCGTGGCGCGGAGCTTGTCCGGCAAATCCTCCAGCATCCCCCGCTCCTCCAAGCGGCGGATGGCGGCAATCTGCTCCTGGGCGGCCTCCACCACCTTGTCCAAATTGGCCGCGTCGCAGTTGATGCGCCGGTACACCCCCACCAGTACCGCTTTCTCCGCCCGCACCGAACGGACCTGCCGGGCGGCCTCCGGCGCGCCAATCCACTCCAGAAAGCGGCCAATGGCCTGGCTCTGTTTGAAGTAGGTGAGGTAGTTAGACTTGCGGGTGGTCTCCTTGGGGGAGAATCCCTCCTCCCCCAAAAGGGCGGCGAGCTCCCGGCTCACATTGTAGTGGGAGGTGGCCAGCTCCAAATGGTAGCGCTTGGCCGGGTCCGTTACCGTCCCCCCCGCCAAAAAAGCCCCCCGGAAGAAGGCCGCCCGGCACCCCTCCTCCTCCAGCACGGCGAAGTTGATGTGGTGCGCCAGCGTCTCCCCCGGGTCATAGCCGAAACTCTCCCACACGGCGGAGAGCTTTTCCGGCTGCTGGAGGAGAAAGACCTGCTTGCTCTCCGCCCCGGTGGGAGTGCGGTCAAATGCCACCCCAAATGCGGCGTCAAAGAGCACCGGCAGGCGGCGGGCAAAGTCGGGCGACTCGGTGACAATCCGCGCCCCCGCCCCGGAACACTGGTTGCAGAAAAGGAGCACCCCATAGGCCTCCGCCTGGGCACGGCAGCGCTGAGTTGGGGCTATCTGGCACAGCTCCCCCTTGGCGTCCGACGCAAAGGACATATTCTTCCCTCTTTCTCTTAAAAAATTCGGGTGTTGGCCCGCTGACGGTAGATGTCCATCACTGCCTCCGCCAGACGTGTGACCGAGTGCCGGGCGTAGTCCGACGTCTCGGAAGCTACCGGGCGGGTAATAAGTTCCACCCCCAGGGCCTCAATGGCCGCCTGGTCCACTACAATGGGGGCGGCGTCCTCCTCCCGGTAGCGCTCCACCAGACCGGGGCGCACCGGCGCGGAGTTGCATAGGCACGCATCCACCAGACCGGGGCCGGAGTGCTTCAGCAGGGCGGCCACATGCTCCGAGGCGGTCATCCCCTCCGTCTCCCCATCCTGGGTCATGATGTTGCAGATGTAGAGCTTCACCGCCTTGGAGCGGCACACCGCGTCGGCAATCCCCTCCACCAGCAGATTGGGAATGACGCTGGTGTAGAGGCTCCCGGGGCCCAGAAGAATGAGCTCCGCGTCCGCAATGGCCTCCAGGGCGGCGGGCAGGGCGGGGGGCCGCTCCGGCAGCAGGCGCACACTGTGAATGCGGCAGTCCTGCTCCTTTTTAAAGCGGAAAATCTTGGATTCCCCCAGCACGGAGGTGCCGTTTTCAAAGGTGGCCTCCAGCTGCACGTTCTCATTGGTCACGGGCAGCACCCGCCCGGTGATAGCCAGCACCTCGCTCATGCGGGCGACCGCCTCGTCAAAGGAGGGGGAAATACCGTTGAGGGCCGCTAAAATCAGGTTGCCGAAGGACTGCCCGGTGAGCCGCCCCGACCCCTCCGGGAAGCGGTAGCTCAGAAGCTGCTCCATCACCGGCTCGGCGTTGGCCAGCGCCTCCATACAGTGGCGGATGTCCCCCGGAGGGGGCATCCCCAAATCCTCCCGCAGCACTCCCGAGCCGCCGCCGTCGTCCGCCACCGTGACAATGGCGATGAGGTTCCGGGTGTGGAGCTTCAACCCCCGCAGCATGGTGGACAGGCCGGTCCCGCCGCCAATGGCCACAATTTTGGGCCCGCCGCAGGGGGTCTGTCTGGCTTGCTGTTTCATCCCACTTCCTCCTCCCTCACGACCGGGTCATATCCCGGTGGTTTTCGCTGGCCGGATACCCCTTCTGCCGCACAAATTCCGCCACAGCCCGGGTGAGCGCCACGCTGCGGTGCTGGCCGCCGGTACAACCGATGGCAATGACCAGCACCGTCTTGCCCTCCGCCAGATAGAGGGGCAGCAGGAAGCTGAGCAGCGACTCCAGATGGCTCATAAAGTCCAGCGTCTGCTGATAGCGGAAGAGGAAGGAGCGCACCGGCTCATCCAGCCCGGTCTGGGGCCGCAGCTCCGCCAGATAGAAGGGATTGGGCAGAAAGCGCACATCAAAGACCAAGTCGGCCTCAATGGGGATGCCGTACTTGAAGCCGAAGGAGATGACGTTTACGGCCATCGCCCGCTCCTCTTTTCCATCTCCAAACAGGCGCAGCAGCTCCCCCCGCAGCTTGGCGGTGGAGAGTGCGGTGGTGTCGATGATGTACGCCGCCCGCTGGCGCACGGGGGCCAGGGTGGCTTTTTCCTGCTGCACCGCCTCGGCCAGGGAGCGGCCATGGCGGGCCAGGGGGTGTATCCGCCGGGTTTCTTTATAGCGCTTGATGATGGTATCGGTGGAGGCCTCTACAAAGAGGATTTTATAGGCGCAGCCCATCCGCTCCAGCTCCCCCAGGGCGTCAAAGAGGCCGTCAAAGGTCTGGCCGCCCCGGATGTCGTTGACCAGGGCCACCCGGTCATATTTCCCCTTTCCGGCCAGGCACAGCTCCGCAAAGCGGGGCATCAGGGCCGCGGGCATGTTATCCACCACATAAAAGCCCATGTCCTCCAAAAAAGAGGCCACTTTGCTCTTCCCCGCCCCGGAGAGGCCGGAGATGATGATAAAATCCACAGTGTTTCGCTCCTTTCTCCCCCGGTCACAGACCCAGGGTGCGCACTTCCATCTCCAGGGTGACGCCAGTCTCCCGGAGCACCGTCTCCCGGACCACCTCCACCAGCGCCAGCACATCGGCACAGGTGGCGTTTCCCCGGTTGATGACAAAGCCCGCGTGTTTCTCCGACACTTGGGCATCCCCTACCCGGCGCCCCTTCAGGCCGCATCCCTCAATGAGGGCGGCTGCAAAATGGCCCTGGGGGCGCTTGAAGGTGCTGCCGGCGCTGGGCCACTCCAGGGGCTGCTTCTCCTTCCGGCGGCGGGCCAACTCCTCCATCTTCCCCCGGATTTCCTCGGCGTCCCCCGGAATGAGGGCAAACTCCGCCTCCAGAATGAGCCGCTCCGGGTGGTCGGTAAAGTCGCTGTGCCGGTAGGTGAGGTGGCAGTCCTCCACCGGCAGAGTCTCCACCTGGCCGGTGCTATTCAAAAAGGTGACGGCGGTGAGGACCTGCACCATCTCCCCGCCGTAGGCCCCGGCGTTCATAGTCACCGCGCCCCCCAGGCTGCCGGGGATGCCGTGGGCAAACTCCAGCCCGGAGAGCCCCCGGCCCAGGGCCGCGTTGGCCAGGCGGGAGAGGGGGATGCCGCTCTCCGCCCGCAGGCGGTGGTTGACCTCCCGCACCTGGTCCAGCCCCCCGGTTTTCACCACAAACCCCTCATATCCCCGGTCAGACACCAGCAGATTACTGCCGTTGCCCAGATAGAAAGGGGTTATCCCCAGCTCCGCGGCGGCTCTCACCGCCGCCGCCGCCTCCTTTTGGCTGTTGGGCAGGGCCATCAGCCGGGCGGGACCGCCAATATGAAAGGAGGTGTGCCGGCTCATCGGCTCATACTCCCGCAGCTCCAGTTCCGGGCAGCGTTTGCGCAGCCCCTCCGCCAGAGTGGTATAGATCTCCATACATGGTTCCTCCGAAATCGCAGTTGGACGGCGGGACCGCCGCCGCATCAAAAGTAGTATAACAGATTTTCCCCTGAAATAGAAGGGGCCGTTGCAGACTGCGTATGAAGCCTTGGGGAGGTCTGCCCGGTCCGGCCGGGAGGGGTTGCGCTCGCCGCGCGGGCCGCTTACCCAGCGGGGGCCCGATTTCTTTTCGCAGAAAAGAAACCGGGGAAAGAAAAGGCGGAGAGGGGAACTTCTCGTTCCCCTCTCCACTCCCCTCCAAAAGGGCGGCCTTTTTAGGGGGCCGCCCCAATAAGGGGCGGTGACCTTTTGTCTTTGCGGTTACCTGTCTTGCATGGCAGTACAACGCTACCCTCATAGGCAAAAAGCTTATTTCAAATGGCACCAAACTGGCGCAATCCCACCGCAGCAGAATTTTAGCCCGGTTGCGCATTGGGGGGAGTGCAGAGGGGGCAGCGCCCCCTCTGCGCTTTCTTTCCCACCGCTTTCTTTCGCAAAGAAAGCGGTGCCCCCGCTGGGTAAGCAGCCCGCGCGGCGAGCACAAAAATCTCCCGGCTTGGCTGGGCAGTCTCATACAACAGGGACAGAATTAAAACCCGTCAAACAAGGTCATTTGGCTGGTATCCGGCATTCCATCCAGCGCCCCGGCGGCCTTAAGCTGCTCAATGTGGGTCTTGGACACCTTGGGACAGGCGGCGGAGAACTCCTCAATGGAGATAAACTGCTTGCCCTGACGCTGTTCGGTAATGGACCAGGCCGCCGTCTCTCCCAGACCGGGAATAGAGGTAAAGGGGGGCAGCAGGCTCTTCGTCTCCTCGTCCATCTGGAAGAGGGTGGCGTGGGATCGGTAGAGATTGACCGGCTGGAAGGTAAAGCCCCGGATGTAGAACTCATACACCACCTCTAACGTGGTGAGCATATCCTGCTCCACGGCAGTGGCGTCCTTATCCTTGGCGATAATCTCCCGCATTTTGGCCTGCGCCGTCTCCAGGCCCCGGCACATATACGTCTCGTCAAAGGCCTTGGCCCGGATGGAGAAGTAGGCCGCATAGAAGGCAAGAGGCCGGTGGACCTTGAACCAGGCGATACGGAACGCCATCATCACATAGGCCACCGCGTGGGCCTTGGGGAAGAGGTATTTGATCTTTTTGCAGGACTCAATGTACCACTCGGGCACGTTGGCTGCCTTCATCTCCTCCTCCGCTCCATCGGGGAGCCCTCTCCCCTTTCGCACCGACTCCATGATTTTAAAGGATCGCTTTTCCGGCATCCCGCAGGAGATGAGGAAAATCATAATGTCGTCCCGACAGCCAATGGCCTGGCTGACCGGAATGCCCTGGTTGACAATGAGGTCCTTAGCGTTGCCCAGCCACACGTCGGTGCCGTGGGAGAAGCCGGACAGCCGCACCAGAATGTCAAAGGCCTGGGGCTGGGTGTCCACCAGCATGCCCCGGACAAAGGAGGTGCCAAACTCGGGGATAGCCACCGCGCCGGTGGGACCCAGCACCTTGTCCCCTTCAAAGCCCAGCGCCTTGGAGGTGGTGAAGAGGGACATGGTCTCCCGGTCGTCCAGGGGAATTTCCTGAGCGTTCACCCCGGTGAGGTCCTCCATCATACGGATCATGGACGGGTCATCGTGTCCCAGCATGTCCAGCTTGAGGATGTTGGACTCCATGGAGTGATATTCAAAATGGGTGGTCACAATGTCGGTATTGGGGTCGTCCGCTGGGTGCTGCACCGGGCAGAAGTCGTAAATCTCCCGGTCCTGTGGAATAACCACCATGCCGCCGGGGTGCTGTCCGGTGGTACGCTTCACTCCGGTACACCCCACCGCCAGACGGTTTTCCTCCGCTCGGGTGACGTGGAGGGCCCGCTTTTCCAGGTATTTTTTCACATAACCGAAGGCGGTCTTTTCCGCCACGGTGCCGATGGTGCCCGCCCGGAACACATGGCTCTCTCCAAAGAGCTCAAAGGTGTGCCGGTGGGCCTTGGCCTGGTACTCCCCCGAAAAGTTCAAGTCAATATCGGGGACCTTGTCGCCCCCGAAGCCCAGGAAGGTCTCGAAGGGGATGTTGAAGCCGTCCTTGGCGTAGGGGGTGCCGCACACCGGGCACAGCGCGTCGGGCATGTCCGCCCCGCAGCCCGCCCCCAGCTCCTTGGCAATCTCAAAGTCGGAGTGTTTGCACTGGGGACAGCGGTAGTGGGGGGGCAGGGAGTTCACCTCCGTAATCCCCGACATAAAGGCCACCAGCGAGGACCCCACGCTGCCCCGAGAGCCCACCAGATAGCCGTGGTCCAGGGAGTCCTGCACCAGCTTCTGGGCGGACATGTAAATCACATCGTAGTGCCGGCCCAGAATGGCGTCCAGCTCCACGTTGATACGCTCAGTGACAATCTCCGGCGGCTCCTCGCCGTAGAGCTGGTGGGCCTTCCCCCACACCAGACGCTTGAGCTCCCCCTCCGAGTCCTCCAGAGACGGCGGGAAGAGGCCCTGGGGCAGAGGCACCACGTCCTCGCACCAGTCGGCCACCAGATTGGTGTTGCGCACCACCACATTGTAGGCCTCCTCCTTTCCCAGGTAGGAGAACTCCTTCAGCATCTCCCCGGTGGTTTTAAAGTAGATGGGGAGGCTGGAGTCCGCATCCTCAAAGCCCTTGGTGTCCAGCAGAATATGGCGGTACACCTCGTCCTCCGGGTCCAGAAAGTGGACATCCCCTGTGGCGCACACCGGCTTGTCCAGCGCCTTCCCCAGCTCCACAATGGTGCGGTTGAAGTCGCGGATCTCCTCCTCACTGCGGACCAGATTCCGCCGCAGCATAAAGGCGTTGTTGCACACCGGCTGGATTTCCAGAAAATCATACCAGGAGGCAATGCGCTTGAGCTCCTCAAAATCCTTGTGCCGCATCACCGCCTCATAGAGCTCCCCCGCCTCGCAGGCCGAGCCCAAAATGAGCCCCTCCCGGTGCTGGTTGATGACGCTCTTGGGCATGATGGGGTAGCGCTTGAAGTGTTCCAGATGGGCCTTGGAGATGAGCTGGTACAAATTCCGCAGCCCCAGCTGGTTCTTGGCCAGCACAATGAGGTGCTTGGGCTGGCGCTTGGCCTTGCCCGCCCCCCGCAGACGGGTCATGGCCGGGTTGATGCCCTGGAGAGTGTGCACCCCCTGGTCCTCCAGCATTTTGAAGAAGGGAATGAGCATATAGGCCACCGTGGCCGCATCGTCACTGGCCCGGTGGTGGTTGAAGGCCGGCAGATTCAAATGCTCCGCCACAATATCCAGCTTGTGCTTGGAGAGCTGGGGCAGCAGGTTCTGGGCCAGAATGAGGCTGTCCAGCGAGGTGTTGGAGAAGGGCCGCCCCATCCGGCGGCACCCCTCCGCGATAAAGCCCATGTCAAACTCGGCGTTGTGGGCCGCCAGCGGACGCCCGGCGGCAAAGTCCAAAAAGGCGGAAATGGCCTCCGCCTGGCTGGGCGCCCCTTTCAGCATATCGTCGGTGATGCCGGTGAGCTCCACAATGGTGCGGTCCAAGGGGCGGCCGGGGTCTGCAAAGGTGTTGAACGTCTCCGCCACCTGCCCATCCCGCAGCACCACCGCGCCAATTTCGGTGATGAGGTCCCGGCGCTTGTCCAGGCCGGTGGTCTCAATGTCAAAGCACACCACCTCGCCGTGAAAGTCCTGCTCCGCCTCCCCGTGGACCACCACCCGGTCGTCCACATCGTTGATGTAGTAGGCCTCCACGCCGTAGAGGATTTTGATATTTTTGGCCGAGTGCCAGGCGTCGGGGAAGGACTGGGCCACTCCGTGGTCGGTGATGGCAATGGCCCGGTGGCCCCAGGACTCCGCCCGCTTGACCACGTTCTTGTCGGGACCCAGCTTGGGGCCCACCTGAGTGAGGGCGTCCATGGTGGACATGGTGGTGTGCAGGTGGAGCTCCACCCGCTTTTCCGGCGCGTCGTCGGTGCGCAGGGTGCGCTTCCCCTCCTGGATGGCGTAGGGCTCCAGCACCAAATCCCCGGAGAAGCGGTCGATGCTCAGTCGCCCCTGGACCTTCAGATGCTGGCCCTTTTTCACCCCGTCCACAATGGGCTTGCCCTCATCGCCGTTGAAGAACTTGCTCACCCGCACCGATCCGGTATAGTCGGTCATGTCAAAGGACACCACCCACGCCTTGCGCTTTTTGAGCTCCCGGTGGTCGATGGCGAACACATCGCCCTCCACCGTAACCGTACCCATATCCAGCTCCAGGGTGCGCATGGGGACGCTCTCCCCCTTGACCTCCCGCTTGCCGAAAATCAGCTTTCCCTTTTTCTCCTTGCCGGTACCGGAGGCCACCGGGGCCTTGATTTGCTTGAGAGCCGCCTGCCGGATGGCCTCGGTGCGGGCAAAGGCCTCCGCCGCCGCACTGTCCAGGGCGGGGGAAGGCACCTCTGCTGCCGGGCTGGCATTGTCCGGGCGGGGTGCGGGCTTGTCCTCCTTTGGGGCCGCGGGCGCGATGGATACCCGGCTCAAATCATAGGTTTGGGCCAGCAAGTCCTCCAAAATGAGGCGCAGCTCCTCCTCCACGCCCGGCGGGGCCAGCTCCACCTCCAAGGCGCGCAGCTCCCGGCGGATCACCGCGCCGCTCACCCGGAGGCTGGACACTCCATACCGCTCCGCCACATCGGTGGATAGGGCGGAAAAGAGGGATAAAAATGGGATTTCAGGCATATGTAAACGCTCCTACTGACTAAATCTCGTCGATGAGGCGGAACAGCTCCTCCACCAGCTGCTCCTGGGGCACCTTCTTCACAATCTCCCCCTTACGGAAGAGAAGGCCCTCTCCGTTGCCCCCGGCGATGCCCACATCGGCCTCCCGGGCCTCGCCGGGGCCGTTGACCACACAGCCCATGACTGCCACGGTGATGGGTTTGTGGACCTGCCGCAGGCGCTCCTCCACCTCTCCGGCCAGGCCGATGAGGTCAATGTTGGTCCGCCCGCAGGTGGGGCAGGAAATCAGCTCCGGGCCGTCCTTGCGCAGCCCCACCACCCGCAAAATATCCCGGGCGGCGTACACCTCCTCCACCGGGTCGGCAGAGAGGGATACCCGGATGGTATCCCCGATGCCAAGGGCTAGCAAAGCACCGATGCCCACGGCGGATTTCAACACCCCCATGCGGGGAGTGCCCGCCTCGGTGAGCCCCACATGGAGGGGGTAGTCACTCGCTTCCGCCATCTGGCGGTAGGCGGCGATGGTGCCGGGGACGCTGGAGGTTTTGAGGGACACACAGATGTCGTCAAAGTCCCAGCGGTTCAAGAGCCGGATGTGGCCGAAGGCGGACTCCACCAGCGCCTCCGGGGTGGGGCCGCCGTACTTGGCCAGCAGCTCCTTTTCCAGAGAGCCGCCGTTCACCCCAATGCGGATGGGAATGTTCCGCTGCTGGCAGGCCTGGGCCACCGCTTTCACCCGATCCTCTCCGCCGATGTTGCCCGGATTGATGCGCACCGCGTCCGCCCCGGCGGCGGCGGACTCCAGCGCCAGCTTGTAGTCAAAGTGAATGTCCACCACCAGCGGGATGTGGATGCGCTCCTTGATGGCCCCCACCGCCTTGGCGGCAGCCAAATCGGGCACCGCACAGCGGATGATCTCACACCCCGCCGCCTCCAGGCGGAGAATCTGCTCCACCGTGGCCTTTACATCGTCGGTGCGGGTGTTGGTCATGGACTGAATGGTCACCGGGGCGCCGCCGCCCACCGGGACCTTACCCACCAAAATCTGTCTGGTCATCCCTCTCCCCTCCTGTCAAAAGAGCTTAAAGACATCGCTCACTGCCACCACGGCCATCAGGCCCAGCAGGCAGAAAAAGCACACCATATTCACCGCGTTTTCATACTTGGGGTTGAGGCTGCGGCGGGTCACTGCGTGGTACAGCCCCCCCAGAATTAAGAAGAAAATCCGTCCGCCATCCAGGGCCGGGATGGGCAGCAAATTCATCACCGCCAGGTTGATGGCGATGAAGGCCATGAGGTAGATGACCTGCTGCAAGGCGGCAATCACGCCGTAGTCGTTGGCGGTGCTGGTGCCCACCTCTTCCACCGCGTCAATAATGCCGATGGGGCCGGACAAATCCCGCAGACCCACCGCGCCGCGCACCAAATCGCCCAGGCTGAACCACACAATCCGCACCATATCTGCCGCCTCTAGGGCGCTCATGGTAATGCGGTTGCCCACGGTGGCGGGAATGGTAATGGCCCCCATCTGAAGGCCCCGCAGGCGGGTGGTGCCCTGTTCCGTCTCCTTCGTCTGGAAGGGGATGGACACATCGGGCAGGGAAATCTTCTCCCCATTTCGCTCCACCACAAAATCCACCGTGTCCCCCGCCCGGTCCAGGAGGAGCTTGGCGTCGGAGAAGGTCCACACCCCGTGGCCGTCAATCTCCAGGAAGCGGTCCCCGTACTGCAAGCCGCAGTTCTCGATGCCGTACCCCTCCAGAAAGCCCCCCACCGCGGGCAGCTGATAGCCGGTGGCCGGGATGGAGAGGAGGAGCAGAATCACCAGTCCGGTGAGAAAGTTCATGGCGGAACCGGCCACCAGAATGATCACCTTCCGCCAGGCGGGTTTATTCTGAAACGAGCGGGGGTCGTCTGTAGCCTCGTCCTCCCCCTCCAGGGCGCAGTAGCCCCCGATGGGCAGCACCCGCAGGGCGTAGAGGGTCTCCCCCTTCTGCCGCTTGAAGAGGGAGGGGCCCATGCCGATGGCAAACTCATTGACCCGCACCCCCAACAGCTTGGCGGTGATGAAGTGGCCGAATTCATGTACCGCAATGAGGAGCCCAAACATCAGAATGGCAACGATAATGTAGAGCATAAAACCTCCCAAAGAAACTAGAATGGGACGGCGCGTGGTGCGCCGCCCCAGGCGGGATGGGTCACCGGGCGGCCCAGGCCCGGGCGGCCCGGTCCGCCTCGAACACGTCCTCCAGGGTGGACGCCGCACCGGCCGGGACATGGGCCATAGCCCGCTCCACCAGGCGCGGAATGTCCAAAAAGCCGATTTCCCCGGCCAGGAAGCGGCCCACCGCCACTTCGTTGGCCCCGTTGAGAATGGCAGTGGCGGTGCCGCCAATGTCGGCCGCCCGCCGCGCCAGAGCGAGGCACTGGAAGGTCTCCTCGTCGGGGGGCACAAAGGTCAGCTTGCCGCAGGCGAACAAATCCAGGGGCTTTGCCGGTCCTGCAATCCGGTCCGGCCAGGTGAGAGCGTACTGGATGGGCAGGCGCATGTCAGGGGTCCCCAGCTGGGCGATGACTGCGTTATCACAGTATTCCACCGCCGAGTGAATGATACTCTCCCGGTGGACCACAATGCAAATTTTCTCCGCCGGCAGCTGGTAAAGGCGCATGGCCTCAATGAGCTCCAGCCCCTTGTTCATCATGGTGGCGGAGTCCACGGTAATCTTGGCCCCCATGGACCAGTTGGGGTGCTTGAGGGCGTCGGCCAGAGTGACCTTCTCCAGCTCCGCCCGGCTCTTGCCCCAGAAGGGCCCGCCGGAGGCGGTGAGCAAGATGCGCTTCACCTCGCCCCGGTCCCGGCAGCCCTGGAGGCACTGGAAGATGGCCGAGTGCTCCGAGTCCACCGGCACAATCTGGGCGCCCCAGCGCTGGGCCTCGTTCATGACCAGCTCCCCGGCGCACACCAGCGTCTCCTTGTTGGCCAGCGCAATGCGCTTGCCCGCCCGAATGGCGGCGATAGTGGGTTTGAGGCCCACAATGCCCACCACGGCGGTGACCACCGTGTCGGCCTTGGTGAGGGTGGCGGCCTCAATGAGCCCCTCCATCCCCTGGGCCACCCGAATTTCGGTATCGGCCAGGCGCACCGCCAAATCCCCGGCGGCTTTAGGGTCCATCATCACCGCCAGCACGGGGTGGAACTCCCGGCACTGTTCCTCCATCCGTTTGACATCCCGGTTGGCGGTCAGGGCCAGCACCGTTCCGCCACAGGTGCGGATGACATCCAGGGTCTGCCGGCCAATGGAGCCGGTGGAGCCCAGAATGGAAATGGTTTGTCTCACGAAATTCCCTCCCTCAGGACAGGATGGCGGGCAGGTGGCGCACCAGCAGCTCCATAGCGGGAGCGCAGAAGATCACGCTGTCAAAGCGGTCCAGCACACCGCCGTGGCCCGGAAAGATATTGCCGTAGTCCTTGATGCCATACTCCCGCTTGATATAGGAGAAGGACAAGTCCCCCAGCTGGGACACCACACTCCCCAGCGCACCATAGAGGGCCAGCTTGGGGTAGCTCACCACATGCTGGAAGCCAAACTGGAGCACCACGCCATAGAGCAGCAGCCCCACAATGGCCCCCAAGAAGCCGCCCACCGCCCCCTCCACCGTCTTTTTCGGGGAGAGATGGGGGGCCAGCTTGTGCTTGCCGAAGAGCATTCCGGCAAAAAGCGCCATGGCGTCGCTGACAAAGGCGGCCACAAAGGGCAGCACAATGAGGTATTCCCAGTGCTGCATATCCCGGATGCGCACAAAGGAGGAGAGGAAAAAGGGAATCATCACCGCCAGGAAGAAGGCGCCCCCCATTTTCGCCAGGGTAAGGGTCTGATGGCTGGCGATTGCCTCCACAAAGAGGAGGACCACATAGAGGAATAGCCCCGCCAGCGCCCCCTCCTCGTTGCCGTTGAAGTACACCCAGAAGGGAATCAATCCCGCCAGGGCGATGGAATAGCCGGATACCCGGGCGTGCTTGACAAAGCCGGTGGACCACAGCGCCTCATGCACCGCAATCATGGAGAGCCCGGCGATGACCACCGGAATGACCACCGGATGCTGGGGGGAGACACCGTACAGAATGACAAAAATCAGCGGTACAAAGATGACCGCAACCAGAATACGCTTTCCCATCATACACCTCCGAACCGGCGGGACCGGGACTGATAGGCCGCCAGCGCCTGATTCAGCTCCTCCCGGGTAAAATCCGGCCAGAGCACGGGGGTAAAATAGAACTCGGCATAGGCCGACTGCCAGGGCAGGAAATTGGACAGGCGCAGCTCCCCGCTGGGCCGGATGACCAAATCCGGGTCGGGCAGCCCCGCGGTATAGAGGTGGGCGGACAAATCCGCCTCGGTAATCTCCTCCGCCCGCCGTTTGCCCGCGGCGCACTCCGCCGCCAGCGCCTGGGCCGCCCGGACAATCTCGTCCCGGCCGCCGTAGTTGAGGCAGATATTCACCTGACACCCCTCATAGTGGGTGGAAATCTCTTCCGTACGGCGGCACAGCGCTTTCAGCTCGTCATTCAGCGGGGTGAGGTCCCCCAGAAACTTCATCTTGACCCGGTCCTTCTCCATCTTGCCGATGGCCTCCAGCAGGTATTTTTTCAAAAGGCCCATGATGGCGGAGACCTCCTCCGCCGGGCGCTTCCAGTTCTCCGTGGAAAAAGCATAGACGGTGAGATACTCCAGGCCGATGTCCTTGCAGTAGGTGGCAATGGTGCGGAAGGTCTCCGCCCCCGCGGCGTGTCCCGCCGTCCGGGGCAGCCCGCGCCGCTTGGCCCAGCGGCCATTTCCGTCCATGATAATGGCCACATGGCGGGGCAGGTGCTCCAGGTCCACCTGGACTTTTTCCTTGGGTTTGAAGATGGGCATAGCTAACATCCTACCAAATCAGAATTTGTGCGGGGCGCCTCGCGCCCCGCACCAGGAATTCAGGGAGCATGGTCCCCATTAAACCGCCATGAGTTCGGCCTCTTTCTTGGCCGTCAGTTCGTCAATCTGCTTGCAGCGCTTCTCGGTGAGGTCCTGCATCTCCTTCTCGTACTCCTTCAGGTCGTCCTCGGTGATCTCGCCCTTCTTCTTCATCGCCTTGTAGGTGTCCACCGCGTCCCGGCGGATGTTGCGGATGGCCACCTTTCCGGCCTCGGCGTACTTCTTCACCTGCTTGGACAGGTCCCGGCGGCGCTCCTCGGTGAGCTGGGGAAAGGAGAGGCGGATGAGGCGGCCGTCATTCTGGGGATTGATGCCCAGATCCGAAGTCTGGATGGCCTTCTCAATGGCCTTAAGGAGGGTGGCGTCCCAGGGCTGGATGGTCAGGGTGCGGGGGTCGGGGGAGGAGATAGCGGCCACCTGGTTGATGGGGGTGGGGCTGCCGTAGTAGTCCACCGAAATCTTATCCAGCACGGCGGCGTTGGCCCGGCCGGCCCGGACGCTGGCGAAGTCGCCCTTGACCACCTCAATGGTCTTGTTCATCTTCTCGTCATAGGATTTATGGATGTCGTTCATCTCACGGTTCCTCCTTCACAATGGTACCGATCTTCTCGCCCTTCAACACCCGGAGAATGTTCTGGGGGTCCTTGAGGGCAAAGAGAATCACGGGAATCTTGTTGTCCATGGAGAGACTGGTGGCGGTGGAGTCCATCACCTGCAAGTGCTGAGCCAGCACGTCATCATAGGTAATGGAGTCGTACTTGACCGCCTTGGGGTCCTTGTTGGGGTCGGCGGAGTAAACGCCGTCAATGTTCTTGGCCAGCAAAATCACGTCCGCGTTGATCTCCGCAGCGCGGAGCACGGCGGCGGTGTCGGTGGAGAAGAAAGGATTGCCGGTGCCGCAGCCAAAGATGACCACGCGCCCCTTTTCCAGATGCCGGATGGCCCGGGAGCGGATGTAGGGCTCGGCAATGGCGCGCATCTCAATGGCGGTCTGCACCCGCACCTCCACGCCCAGCTGCTCCAGCACATCGGCCAGGGCCAGACAGTTGAGGGTGGTGGCCAGCATCCCCATGTGGTCGGCCCGGGTGCGCTCCATCCGGTTGCCCCCGTCCTTGATGCCGCGCCAGAAGTTGCCGCCGCCGACGACCACGCCAACCTCCACGCCCAGTTCCACGCATTGGCGGATGACGTCACATACTTCTCCAATGACGCCAAAATCCAGCCCGCGGCTGGCCTCACCGGCCAACGCCTCGCCGCTGATTTTTAAGAGTACCCGCTTGTACTGCGGTTCGCTCATCATGCTTCAACCCCTTTACGATCGCTCTGAAAGTCCAGGGCGCCCCCGTCCTGAGAGACAGCGGGCAGACCTCCGGCTGTGCTTTCCGTTATTGTAACTTATTTTCCGCAGTTTGCATAGGCCTCAAACGAAAGTTTTTACAAATTGTTCGCATTCGTATCGTTCCACCGGCGCGTTTCCCCCGCCTCCCCGCCTCTCAGAGACCCTCCAGCGAAAAAAGGACCTGGAGCGCACAGCTTTTGCACTCCAGGTCCGGGAAAAACGGGGCCGCGGCAAGATATTCTCGTCCTTAAGAAAGCGTCTCGGAACGGGGAAGCGATTGGGAGTCAGAGGCCCGAAACTTTTCTTCAATCCCCAGCTCCTGATCCATCTGCTCATAGAGGAGAAATTGGGATAAAAAGGTGCTGTACCACAGCCCCAGAACCGGAACCAGAAGCAGGGTCCAGGGGACCAGAAGCACATAGATCAGAATGTAAACGAGCTGCAGCAGGCTTACCCCCGCCATCCGCCAGAAATATTTCGCTGTAAACAGGATGATATTTCGCATCCGGTTCACCGATGTCTGACGGAACAGGACCAGCTGAGGCCAGTAGAGGGTATTGATCAGAAGAAACAGAGCTCCGGAAAAGAGATACAGGGCCAGGGTGCCCATGGTCTGCGGCGTCTCAGACCACCAGAAGAGGGCCGCCATAAAGGCATACATCCCCACCAGCAGGCCAAAGACAGCGCCCGGAAGGACGCTCTCCCGCCCATTCTGACGCCAGCTCTTCCGCCAAGCCGTCCACCAGGACTCGGGCGCGTCCCGCAATCCCCGAAGGATGCCGTCATAGAGCCCCGCCAGAAAGGGTCCCCAAATCATTCCGCCCAGGATGGACAGGGGGATGAGAAGCAAAAGGCTGCTGGACAGGATGGCGTACCCAATCCCAGCCGCCAGAGGGAGCGCGCCCAGCATGGTGAGCAGATTGAGCTTCACCCAGGAGAAGGCGTACTGGGAGAGCAGCTGTTTATAGCGGTTGAACCCCACCTGGCGCACCTCGGGATCATAGTCGGAATCCTCATGGACAAACAAACCCACAATCCTTCCCCCTCTCGTTTACAAACTGTAATGGCAGCCGTCCAGGAACTGGAGCAGGATCTCCCGCTCCTGTTCGGTAAAATCCGCCTGGCAGACCAGCTCCGCGCTGACTGCGTACGTTCCATAGACAGTGAAGGCCGATACCCCCCGCTCATAGGGGTTTGTTTTCGAGCTGCACTCATAGGCCAGCAGGGTATACTCCTGGCCATTGCGGGTTTCCGTCCAAGTCTTGGTCACGGTATAGGTCTCCTGCTGGCGGGCCATCCACTCTTCCTCATTTTGCTGGGCGTATGCCTCATCGGCGCACCCCGCCGCGAGCAGATAGATCTGGGCGTCGTAGACCTCGACCTCCTCGCCGTCCTCATTGGTGTAGGGGGCGGGCTCCCCGGTCACCCAGGCAGCGTAGTAGATGTCCTCCCCTGTGAGAACGGAATAATTGTCCAGCAGGGAGAAGCCGTTCCCCGGCTCCTCCACCCCCAGCACAGAGCCCAGTATGGTCCAGCTGTGGTCCCACGGCGCTCCATCGGCGGTTTTGTCTGGATACTGGCTACATCCGCTCAGGCCCAGCAGACCGGCCATCAGGAGCAGCGCCGCCCCATAGTTCCACCGTTTCACTGGTCACTCCCCCTTGTTATGGCGTCCCAAAGCGCGTCACACTCCTCCGGGAAATGGGACAGGTGCTCCGTCCAGAAGCCCCGGCGGGCCACAAAGAGAGGCGCAAGCAGCTCTTGGCTGTCTCCGGTTATCTCCTGGTTCAGGATGTTCTTGGTATATCCTCCCAGCGGCAGCTCCCGGAGGGCTGGACACGCAGACCAGGAGAGACAGCAGCTCTCATAGTCTCCATCGGTCTCCTCGGGGAGGCTGCCATCCAGGCGGCGCAGGATTTGATAGTTCTCCTGAAAGGCCGCCGGGTCCTCCAGCAGGAAAAAATAGCTGTCACAGGCGTCCAGATCAGCCATCAGCTTGGTACTGCTGGCATAGGCGTACACCGCCCCCTCGCCGGAGTTGTCCCCCATCACATACTGATTCAGACGCACTACCACCCGGCCATCGCCGTTGCAATCTGTCCCCAGATCGGCCAAGGCGCTCTCCAGCGCGGCCACCGTATCCTCCGGCAGGGCGGCGGAGCCCACATAGGCCACCTGATAATCCGGCGTCACCTGCCCAAACCCCAGGCCTCTGGCAACCAGATAGAGCACAACGGCAAATACCCCTGTTCCCAAAAGAACCTGCCACTTGTGGTAGTACCACCAATTCGCCCGCTTTTGCTGGGGAGTCAGCTCAATTGGTTGCTCTGGCTGCACATCCCGGTATTTCCATTTGAGATACTCACTGGCCATACGCCGTTCCCTCCACAGTGCCGCTACGCCCTGTCCCGGGTGGTGCCGCCGGGGGCATAGCTCACCGGCAGACAGATCAGACTGGGCAAATCGCTCTTATCCTCTTTTAAAAGGATGTCGACGCAGGTCTCCGCCAGAAGAGGGATAGGCTGGACAATAGTAGAGCACTCCGGCACACAGCCCATGGAGATAGCGGTCCCATCAAAGCCAATGAGCTGCACCTCCTCCGGAGTGCGGATGCCCAGCTCAGAGAGCATTTTCTGGATTTCCAGCGCCAACACATCGGTACAGCAAAAAATACCGTCGTAGTCCAGCTGACCCTGGTGGATGTGATTCTGTAAAAATGTCCGAAAGGGCTCCATGCCGTCACTATCGCACAGGTAGAGGACATCGTGCTCCACCCCCGCCCCCCGGCAGAAGGCCTCGAACCCGTCCCGCCGCTTGTCGGACTCCCCGGCCACGGTGGAGCCGATGCGCAGAAACAGCAGCCGCCCACACCCCAGCTCCACCAGCTTTTTGGCCGCCAGCTGTCCGCCGCCGAAGTTATCCGAGGCCACACAGGGGACGTCGGGGCTTACATAGCGGTCAAAGCTGACAAAGGGGACCTTATCCGTCACCTGCAAATCCGGGTTATAGGTCAGCCCAATAATCCCATCCACCTGGTTCTGCTGGGCCATGTGGATATACCGCTGCTCGGCCTCCGGGTCAAAGTCCGTGATGGACAAAAACATCCGATAGCCCCGCTTGGTCAGCGCCTGGCAGAGATTTTGGGCCAGGAGCGCGAAGAAGGGATTGATGATATTGGGCAGCACCACCGCCACCGTATAGGTCCGGTTGGTCTTTAGCCCCCGGGCATAGCGATTGACCTGGTAGCCCAGCCGCTCGGCTGCCTCCAGCACCCGCCGGCGGTAGTCCTCGCCTACAGAGCCGTTGTTGAACACCTTGGATACGGTCCCCAGCGCCACGCCCGCCTCCTGGGCCACATCTTTCATGGTCGGAGCGGAACCCCGCCTCATCCGCACCACCGCCTTTCCTAACGTGAAACGTATCACATACATTCTATATAATTTCATGAACACAACTTCATTATATCCGTGAAACGTTTTTTTGCAAGCTCTTTTTTACAATTTTGCTCTCTTTTTTGATTTCCCCTCACATTGCACAAAAAACAGCCTATTTTTT
>DXDX01000005.1 GCA_019115265.1 Candidatus Flavonifractor merdigallinarum
GGTGTCTCCAATCCATCACAAAAACGGGTAAATGAATGGTAGAGCGTGGAATAGGTCGCATCTTCGGCAGAGACCATCTTTGTCAGGTCCGGACAGATAGCATCCGATGATGTATCCAACAGGTGCAGGACTGGTTCCCAGCTGGCTGGCGTCTGCCCCAAACCATGTATATAGACCTGTTTCATGATGTTGCGTCCTCGTCCAGCGCCTCCACCAGAAAGCTCACCGGGCGGAAGCCGTCGTTGCAGGAGAGCATGGCGGATTTGGGATTTTTCATCCAGCCGTCATAGAAGTTTTCACCCCCATGGCTCAGGGCCAGCACAAAGGGGGAGAGGGTGTCCCAAGCGCTCAGACAAAAGCCCTCCGGTTTTTCCCAGCCGTTGGCGATGAAAACCTGCCCCACCTCCATGTCACAGGCGTGGGAGATGGGGTTTTCGTATTGGGCCATCAAATCCTCATACCGGGTGATGCGCATGACGGTGATTCTGCACTTTTTCATATAATGATGCCCTCACAGTGGTCGATTTCGTGCTGGATAATCTGAGCGGTCCAGCCGGTGAAGGTCTTAAAGCGCTCCTGAAAATGCTCATTCTGCCAGCGCACCTTGATGGATTTCCACCGCTTGGCCGGGCGGGTGCCGGTGAGGGAGAGACAGCCCTCTTCCGCCTGGTAGGGGTCCGCCCGTTTGATAATCTCCGGGTTGAACATCACCATATAGGCGCCTTCGTTGTCAAAGGCGATGATGCGCTTGTTGACGCCAATCATATTGGCCGCCATGCCGACGCAGCCGTCTTTGTGGTGCTCCAGAGTTTCCAGGAGGTCTGCGGCAACGGAACGGTCATCCGGTGTGGCAGGTTCCGCTTTTTGGGCGAGAAACGCCTCATCTTTACAGATTTCTCGAATCATAGTTCTCTCTCCTTATAGATGAAAATGACGGTCATGGTATTTGGATGGCGTCGGGTCTGGTCGGCCACAGCCGGCAGGGCGTGTGCACCAGCGGCGAAATGCCCCCGGTGAGGTCCCGGTCACTTGTGTAAACACATGGATGAAATAATTGTAGTCGTGATAGCCGCACTGCACCGCAATCTCGGCCAGAGACAGCTCCGGACGCTCTTCCAGCAACTTTTTTGCCAGCTTGATTCTCAAATTCCGAATATGCTCCGAGATGCCGCACCCATAGAGCTGCTGCGACAGCTTGTAGAGCTGTGTTTTGCCAATCTGAAACTGCTGGCAGAGGTCGGATGCCCTCATCTGCTGGGTAAAGTGGGTGGAGAGGTATTCGTCAATCCGGACGGCCAGCTGGTCTGCCTGCAAAGTGGCCATGCGCTCCATCACCAGATAGGAGGCAACCGCCAGCAGAATCTGTGTCGCGGAGCGCACATACTCCGGCTCAACCTGCGGACATTCCAGACAGGCGGCTTTCAGCTGTTCCAGATCCAGAGGCAGGGCCTTGCAGCAGCGCTGAATTTCCGCCCAGCCGCTCTCCCGATCGGGATAGGCGTACACATGCCCAAAGAGCAGGTATCCAACCAGTACATCCTGGACAATCAGCGGCGTGACGGCTTCCGTCAATCCCGCGTGGCAGCGGTAAATCTGCGTCTTGCGCTCCTTTGCGGCCCGCTCGCACGCGGCCTTGTCACACTGGGCGCAGGCATATCGCCCGGCCTCACAGCTGCGGATGATTTTACAGAATTCCGCGATGCTCTCGGGATAGGAGCACAGCTCATTCCGGTTTTCATCAAAAACGGTAATCCGAATCCGGGAGAGCTGATAAAAGTCTTTCAGCAGGCCGCGGAGCTTGTTGAAATCAAAGACCGAGATCATAGGGCTACCTCCGCAAGTTGCACAAAATCCAACGGATAAATTGTACCACACCTGCGAACAAAAACAAAGAAAAAAGAACAATCTTCTCTATACTGCCATAGGGGAATTTCCTATAATGGGGGTATCTAAAAACCAGGCAGAGAAGGGGGGATCACCTGTGAACGAGCTTTTGAGGCAGGGCTATCTCGGCAACCCCGCCCAGCTGGTGACGCTGCGCAGGGTCACGGTGAACGAGGGAAAAGCCCGGGGAACGGAGATCATTGAGGTTGCAACCGCCGGCGGTCTGGCGCTGGACATCCGGCCGGATGCGGGGCTGGACATCGGCCAGTGCCGCTATCAGGGTATCACCATGAGCTGGATGAGCAAAAACGGCTATGACAGCCCGGCGGCCATCAGCCCCTATGAGACGGAGTTTTTGAACACCTTTCCCGGCGGGCTGCTGTATACCTGCGGCCTGCGCTCGGCGGGACCGGCCAACCGGGACGGCGGCGAGTGGCACCCGCTGCACGGGCGCTATCACAGCCTGGCGGCCGAGCACATCTCCGCCCGAATCGAACAGAATGAGATTATCGTCCAGGGCACCATCCGTGAGACGGCCCTGTTCGGCCATGTCCTGGAGGTTGTCCGCACCATCCGCATTCCGGCCTTTGGCGCCTCCGTCACCGTAAACGACACTATAACCAACCTCACGCCGCGCGATGAGGAGATCATGCAGATTTATCACTGCAATTTCGGCTACCCGCTGCTCAGCGAACATGCGCATCTGGTGCTGCCGCAGGAGCGGGAGACCATTCCCCGCACCGAGTTTGCCAAAACCGGCCTGGGGCGGGAGTGTACCTTTGAGAAACCTGTCCCCGGCGAGGAGGAGCGGGTATTCTTCCAAAAAATGAAAATGGACTTTTGGGCACAGCTGGAAAACCCCGATTTGGGCGTGCGCATGGTCCTCTCCTGGTCGGGTGACACGCTGCCAATCCTCTCCCAGTGGCGCAGCATGGCCAGCGGAGACTATGTTCTCGGCCTGGAGCCCACCAACTGCTATATCATGGGCCGCCACGACGAGCGGGAGAACGGCACACTGCCGGTGCTCAAAGCCTTTGAACAGGTTACAAATACCGTGAAAATCGACTTTATGAAGCTCTGAGGCCGCTCCATTCAGCGGAGAAAGACAAACAGAAAGGGAGAGCGTGAAATGGCAAAAAAGATGACCTTTGCACTGGCGTTTTGCAACCGCGGCTTTATGCCCGGGGAGCTGATTTACGGCGCGCGCGACGATATGATTCAGGCGGTCACCGCCGCGGGCTATGACTACATCGCCATGGACGCGGAGCTGACCCGCTACGGCGGCATTGAGACCCGGGACGAGGGCCTGTTGTACGCCAAGTGGCTAAAATCCCATGAGGGGGAATACGACGGCGTGATTTTCTCCATGCCCATTTTTGCGGACGAAAACGGCGCTATTACCGCCCTCCAGGACGCGGGGGTGCCCATCCTCATGCAGGCCTATCCCGATGAGATTGGCAAGATGGACTTTGCCCACCGGCGGGACGCCTTCTGCGGCAAGTTCTCTGTGACGGACGTATTTACCCAGTACGGCGTGCCCTTTACGGTGCTCAAGCCCCATGTAGTGCACCCGCTCAGCCCCAGATTTCAGGAAAACCTGCGGGATTTTGCCGCCATCTGTCGTGTGGTCAACGGTATGAAGCGGTTTAATCTCGGCTGCATCGGTGCGCGGACCACCGCGTTTAAAACCACCCGCTTTGATGAGATTGCCCTCCAGAAGTACGGCATCAATGTGGAGTCCTTTGACCTCAGTGAATTGTTCTTCCAGGTACAGAACATGGCCGACGACGACCCCCAGGTAGTCGCCAAGAAAGCCCACCTGGAGCAATACTCCGACTTTTCCCAGGTGCCCGAGCGCAACAAGAATACCCTGGCCAAAGTCTCGGTTGCCATTGACGGCTACATCCAGGCATACCACCTGGACGCGCTGGCGCTGCGGTGCTGGAATGAGATGGAGCAGGTGCTGCGGATCTGCCCCTGTGTGCTGCTCTCGGAGCTCAACGACCGGGGGATTGCCGCCTCCTGTGAGATTGACATGTGCTCGGCCATCACCATGCGGGCCATGAGCCTGGCCAGTGAGCAGCCCACTGCCGTTCTGGACTGGAACAACAACTACGGCGAGGAAGAAAACAAGGTGATTCTCTTCCACTGCGGCCCTGTGGCGCAGTCCCTCATGACCGCCAAGGGCACCGTCACCAATCACAAGATGTTCGATAAGACCGACCCCGGATCCGGCTGGGGCAGCAATGAGGGGAGAATCCGCCCCTTCCCCACCACCCTCTCCAACTGCCAGACCAAGGACGGGAAAATCATCGTCTACGCCTCTGAGGCGGAATTTACCGATGACCCCATCGAGCAGAGCTACTTCGGCTGTGCGGGCGTGTGTCAAATCCCGGATTTGGAGAACAAGCTGATCCGCCTCGCTCGGGGCGGCTTCAAGCACCACACCAGTGTGGGTGTGGGACATATGAAGGACATTTTGAAGGAAGCCTTTACCACCTATCTCCACTATGACTGGGTGGACATCGACAGGGACTGAGCCATGAAAATTGGAGGATTGGACATCGGCACCACCGGCTGCAAGCTGACGGTGTTTGATGAAACCGGAAACCAGCTGGACAAGGCGTATCGGGATTACCCGGTGTGCCGGGCGGCCGGTACCCATGAAATGGATATCTCCACCCTGATGGACAGCGTCTATGCCGTGCTGGGGGAGATGGCGGCGAAATACCCGGATTTGATGGGGATTGGCGTCACCAGCTTTGGGGAGACCTTTGTTATGGTGGACGGCGCGGGAAAACCGCTGCACAACGCCATGCTCTACACCGACCCGCGAGGCGCGGAGGAGTGTACCGAGCTGGTCAGCCGCCTGGGCGCGGAGCGCATCGCATCGGTAACCGGACTTGCGCCCCACGAGATGTACTCCATCTCCAAGCTGATGTGGCTCAAAAAGCACCGCCCTGAACTCTACGCAGCGGCCAAGCGCATCCATCTGATTGAGGATTTTGTGGTCTGGCACCTGACACACCGGGCACAGATTGACTACTCCTTAGCCACACGCACCATGGCCTTTGACATCCAGACACTGACCTGGAGCCGGGAAATCTTTGAGGCCGCCGGAATCGATGTCTCCCGGATGAGTGAGCCGGTCCCCACCGGCACCCCGGCCGGAACGGTCACACCGGAGGCCGCCCGACGGACGGGGCTGAACCAACAGTGCGTGATTGTCTCGGTCAGCCACGACCAGGTGGCTGCCGCGGTGGGCGCGGGCGCCTTTGACGGCAGTGTGGCGGTAGACGGTGCGGGCACGGTGGAGTGTTTAACCCCAATCTACGACAGCATCCCGGATATTGAAATCATGCGCCAGGGCTTCTTCTCCGTTGTGCCCTATGTGGTGCCCGGCAAATATGTGGCCTATGCCTTCTCCTATACCGGCGGGGCGCTGCTCCAGTGGTGTATGGAGACGTTCGGCAAGGGGGAGAGCAACGAGAGCATGGAGCGGGCCTATGGAACGGACACACCCAGCGGCCTGCTGGTGCTGCCGCACTTCGCAGGGGCCGCGACCCCCTACATGGACACTGGCTCCAAGGGCGCGATTCTGGGGCTGACCACCGCCACAACCGCGGCGGACCTCTACCGCGCCTGTATGGAGGGGGTGGCCTATGAGATGCGCCTCAATTATGAGGCGCTCTCTGGCTCCGGCATCCACTTTACCAAACTCCACGCCACAGGCGGCGGCGCCCACTCCAAGGTCTGGATGCAGATGAAGGCGGATGTCTTGAATCTGCCCATTACAGCCCTGAAAACCGTGGACGCGGGCACGGTGGGCTCGGCGATGCTGACCGGGGTGGCGGTGGGGCTGTTCTCCGATCTCCGCGACGCGGCCGCCCATATGGTGCAGGAGCGGGAGACGTACTATCCCCGTGCGGAGATGCACCAGAACTATATGACAATTTACGAGCGGTATAAGGGCGTATACAGCGCCGTCCGCCCACTTGTGAGGTAATCGGATATGCTGGTAAACCTGGTGGAAATTTTAAAGCTGGCAAATGAAAAGCAGTTTGCCGTGGGTGCGTTCAACACGCCCAATCTGGAGTGCATCTATGCGGTGCTGGATTCCGCGGAAAAGCTGCATGTCCCTGTCATTCTTGCCCATGCCCAGCTCCATGAGGCGGTGGCGCCGCTGAGCAAAATTGGCCCCGTGATGGTGGAGGCCGCCAAGCGCGCCAAGGTGCCCGTCTGTGTCCATCTGGACCACTGTGAGACGCTGGACTATATGGCCCAGGCGCTGGAGCTGGGCTTTACCGGCGTCATGTACGACGGCAGCACACTCCCCTATGCGGAAAATTTGGAAAATACCAAAAAAGCGGTGGCGCTGGCCAAAAAATACGCCTGCGGCGTGGAGGCGGAACTGGGAGCGCTGGCTTCCCGGGAGGGCGGCGGGGCCAATGCCGCCGGTCCGGTGTACACCGACCCCGATGAGGCGGTGGCGTTCTGCCACGAAACCGGCATTGACGCCCTTGCCCCCAGCTTCGGCACTGCCCATGGTATTTATAAGGCCAAGCCGGTGCTGGATTTGGAGCGCGTAAAGGTGATTGCGCAAAAGACCGGCCTGCCCCTTGTGATGCATGGCGGCTCAGGCGTCTCCCCGGACGATTACCGCACCGGGATTGCCAACGGCCTGCGGAAGATTAACTATTATAGCTACATGTCCAAGGCGGGCACACAGGCGGTGAGGGAACTGCTGGCCAGAGAGGATGTGACCTTCTTCCACGATCTGGCCCTGGCCGCAGAGCAGGCGATGCAGGCCGACGCGGAACAGGCGATACGCGTTTTCGCGGGGCTGTAACACCAAATTGACCGAAAAACCGAGCGGCGAAGCAGGACAGTCTGCCTCGCCGCTCGGTTTTTGCATCTGCTACTCTACCACAGCAAACAGCGGTTCTTTCTTTTCGCATTCCGCAATGGCCCCTTCCAGCTTTTGGAGCATTTTTTCCCGGTCGCGGGGCAGAATTCCCCGCACCCGGAAGGTGATGTAGTCGTGGAAACCGTCGTAGGAAAGCCCCTCCGTCTCCAGGAGGGTTAAAAGCCGGTGCTCTTCCCGCAGATTCTCCAGTTCATCCGCGGGCTTGAACTGTCCCGAGAGAATCATTTGATATAGGGGGGCTCTGCGGTGCAGGAACAGGGAGAAGTTTACAATGCGGTCCGGGTTGGTCCGATTGTAAAATGCCGCAAGGGCCTCTGCGTTTTCCAGGCCGCGCCCCTTCCCTGAAATTCCCGTCATCATATGGGCGCCATAGCGCATCCCCGCCTGGTGCAGTTTTTCAATCGCCTCACCGGCTTGCGCCATGGTCTGTCCCTTGTTCATCTGGGCCAGCACATCGTCAAGTCCACACTCAATCCCTAAGTACAGCGTCCGCACTCCAGCGGCGGACAGCGCCTCCAGCTCCTGTGCCGGCTTACGGAGAACATCGTGGACGGTGGCGTCCATGTTGACCGTTTCACAGGCGGGAAAGTAGCGGTGGACCAGCTCGAGGATGGACAGCATCCGCTCCGTCCGGGCGGAAAATGCGTTTCCGTCCCCCAGAAACACCTGCTTGGGGTTTCCGCCAATGGAGCTGACCCGGCGCAGCTCCGCCTCAATCTGTTCCAGGGGAAGCTCGCGGTAATGGAGGTGTTTGAACAGCATACAAAACCGGCATTGGTTGTAGGAACATCCCACCGAGATGGGAAGCATGTAGGAAGCCCGCTCCATCGGACCGCGGCAGATTTGGCCCTCATATTCCATGTAATTGCCCCCTTATGGTATCAACTGTCCACCAAAACGAGTGCCCTTTCCTGATAAGACTATTATAGCAGAACGCGCCCAATTTGCAACGCCGGAGGGGGTATTACGAGCAAACGGCACCAAATGGTCGTTCCGTTCTCGCTTTTTCCCCGTAAACTGTATATTCGAAATGGTGGGATTTTTCTCGCCGCCCCCCTTTGCACCGGCGGCGGGATATGGTACGATAACACTATATTACATTTGGAGGTTATCTCAATGCGGAGAAACGATCGACAAGTGCTCGACCCGGAGAAAATCGAGCACATCATCCGGGCGTGTCACTGCTGCCGGCTGGGCTTTTGCGACAATGGAGCCGTCTATATTGTCCCGTTGAGCTTCGGGTATGAGAAGGTGGGAGAGAAGAGAACCTTTTATTTTCACGGCGCGTCCGAGGGGAGAAAAATTGATTTGATCAAAACCGGAAATCCGGTCGGCTTTGAACTGGACACCGGGTATGAGCTGCATACAGCCCGGGAGGCCTGCGGCTATACCGCAAAATTTCAGAGCGTCATCGGGACCGGGTATCCGTCTTTGATTGAGGACCCGGAGGAGCGGATTCACGCATTGAAGCAGATTATGTTCCATCTGACCGGAAAAACGGATTGGACCTTTGCCGAAGAGTTTCTGAATGACATGTCGGTTTTCAAACTGGAAGTGACCGAGCTCTCCTGCAAGGAGCATGAATAAGCTTCCATGACAAATACCATCCGGCGGGAAACCAGAAATGGTTTCCTGCTTTTCTTTTTCTGACAGGCAAGAAGAGCGCTCCATTTTCATAGTTTCATAGGAAGGAGGTGCAGCCAATGAAATGGAACGAGTTGGAGGTAATCTGCCGCTATCCAGCAGAAGGGGAAGAACTGCGCCAGCTTCTCTTGGCGTCTTTTGAGTGCTTTTTGGTCCGGGAGCTAGGGGACTTTGTGCCTGTGGCGGAGCATCCGGTCTGCCGGACGGAGTGAGAAAGGCGAGGCTGTGGATTACTGTGCGGCGTTGTACATCAGACTGTCCAAGGAGGATGAGAGCGAAGGGCCCTCCCAGAGCGTCCAGAATCAGGAATCTCTGCTGCGGGAGTTTGTGCAGCAGCACGGTCTGAGTGTCTATGACACTTATATTGATGACGGCTGGAGCGGAACGAACTTTGACCGCCCCAATTTTCGGCGGATGCTGGCGGATATTGAGGCGAAAAAGGTCAATATGGTCATTACCAAGGACCTCTCCCGTCTGGGGCGCGACTACATCATGACCGGGCACTATATGGAGCGGTACTTCCCGGAGCACCGGGTGCGGTACATCTCCCTGCTGGATGGCATTGACACCGGCGTGGACTCCAGCGCCAACGATATCACACCATTCCGTGCCATCATGAACGATATGTACGCCAAGGACATCTCCAAAAAAATCAAGAGCGTCAAGCGGGACAAACAGCGCAAGGGCCAGTTCATCGGCGGCAAGCCGGTGTACGGCTACAAGATGCACCCCACCGAGAAAAACAAGATTGTCATAGACGAGGAGGTGGCTCCCGTTGTGCGGCGGATTTTCGCCCTGGCCCTGGGCGGAATGAGCTGCCGCCAAATTGCCGTGCTCCTCAACCGGGACAAAGTGCCGACTCCGGCCACCTATGCCCACCTGCCCATTGCCCGGCCCGGCCCGTACTCCGGTCTGTGGAGCGGCGAGCGGATTTCCGATATACTGCAAAATGAAACTTATCTGGGCAATATGGTCCAGGGGCGCAGAGTGAAGGTCAGCTATAAATCGAAAAAGTGCCTGAGACAGAACCGGGCCGACTGGGTGGTGGTGGAGGGGACCCATGAGCCGCTGGTGGATGCGGAGACTTTTCGCAAGGTGGGAATGCTGTTATGCAGCCGCAAACACACCCGCAGCCGGACCTATGATTTTTTGCTGAAAGGTCTGATTTTCTGCCATGAGTGCGGCTATCCGCTGGCGGTGGTCAATCGCAAAAACGCCCGGGGAGAGGATGTCCTGTATTTGCTCTGCCGTACCTATCAGCGATTCACCAAGGCGGGGGTGTGTACCTGCCACGCGATCCAGGAGCGGACGGTGACCAAGGCAGTTCTTGCAAAAGTGGGGGAGATATGCCGGCTATATTTGCATCCAGATGAGCTCCTGCCCATCGCCCGGCGGGCCCTCGAACAGGCCCAGAGAGGGGAGACAGTGGAGGAGAGACAGGCGATGCAGGCCAGAATTGACAGACTGACCGCCCATCTGGACCAGCTGTACACCGACCGGCTCAGTGGTCTGCTGCCAGAAGCGGACTTCCAGCGTATGTTCAGTCGGGTAAAGGAAGAGCGGGAACGGCTGGAGGAAACGCGTCAGAAATGGGAGCTGTGTCAGCAAAGCGCAGCCAGCCAAGAAGAGAGGGCAAATGAGCTGGTACAGCGGTTTATGGAGACGGCCTGTGAGAGTCGGGAACTGCTGGTAAGCCTCATGAAACGGGTGGAGCTGACCGAGCACAAAAATATTATCATCGAATTTCGCTTCCGTGAGCCGGAAGCGCATTCTTAGCGGGTATCGCTTCCATTAGGCGCGGCGCGAGGTATCCCGCATTGAGAAACGGGCGCTGGAGAAACTGCGCCTGGCGATGGAGGAGGGATAGGAGCCGGCGAGGCCGCGGGCATTTTATAAAAGGTCCATCCCATCGGTCAAATGTCACAAAACTGCAATCTAATATTCAGAATTATATTACACGTTGTCGTTGACTGCTTTACGCTGTGTGTGTTATACTACTACCAGAAGGAGCACATCGTGCTCGAGTCTTTCTAGAATCGTCAGGTGAATTGTATGAGCCAGGAACATGTTCTTCGTGGAAATCCAAGTGCTTTGTATTACCACAAACAGGAGACCCGCCGGACCCGGCTGGGGGAAAAAGGACGGGACCCGTATGACGGCCTGCGTCCCTGGTCGGCCATCACCCACGGGCTGGGCGCTGGACTGGGGGTTGTGGGCACAGTGGCGCTGCTCCTGCGCTGTGCGCAGCTGGGGACGAGCCGCTGGCATGTGATCTCCTTCCTCATCTATGGAATTTCCATGATTGCCCTTTACACCGCCAGCACCCTCTATCACTGTGTCAATACCTCGGTGAAGGGACGCATTGCCCTGCGGAAGTTTGACCACTGCTCCATCTATTTCCTCATTGCGGGGTCTTACACCCCCATCTGTCTGGTGGCCCTGCGGGAGGATGGCGCCTGGGGCTGGGGGCTGTTCGGGGTGATCTGGGCGTTGGCGCTGGCCGGCCTGGTGCTGACGCTGCTGTGGATTAACGCCCCCCGGTGGCTCACTTCCGGTGTGTATCTCTTTATGGGGTGGCTCTCGCTGTCCGCCCTCTATCCGCTGACCAAGGTGCTTCCGGCGGAGGGCTTTTTCTGGCTGGTCCTGGGCGGCGTGCTGTACACGGTGGGCGGGGTGCTCTATGCAGTCAAGTGGCCCGGCCGGAATAATCCCCGCTTTGGCTGCCATGAGATTTTCCATGTCTTTATCCTGCTGGGCAGCATCAGCCATTTTGTGCTCATGTATCAGGTTGTAACACAGCTTTAAAACAGAAAAATGGACGGAGACTTCATATGCAAGCCTCTGTCAGACAAAAAAGTCCAGCGAAAGCTGGGCTTTTTTGCGTGTCGAGGGCCTTGCAATTGCCGCTTCCTTTTTGGGGGAAAATATGGCACAATAGAACCATCCAAATATCGCTTACAATGGGAAGGAGAAGCGGATGAGACGGAAACGGGATAGTTTACTGGGGGCGCTCTGTCTGGCAGTGTTGCTGCTGTGTGGGATTTTGCCTTTTGGAACCGCGCAGGCAGCAGCGGGGGAGACCGCCCCCTTGACAATTTTGTTCACCCACGACACACACGACCATTTTCTGCCGTCGGCAAATGAGAGCGGCGGAACCTATGGGGGCTATGTGCGCCTTGCCACCCTGTTACAAGAGGAGCGCGGAGCGGCGGAGCATCCGGTGGTGACGCTGGATGGGGGCGATTTTTCCATGGGCTCCCTCTTTCAGACCATCTACGACACCGACGCGCCGGAGCTGCGGGCGCTGGGGGCCATGGGGTATGGTGTGACCACCCTGGGCAACCACGAGTTTGACTATCGGGATGAGGGATTGGCCCGGATGCTCACCGCAGCAGCCCGAAGCGGAGCGGCTCTCCCCGCCCTGGTACAGGCCAACTATAAGCCCCCGGCGGAGGACACCACCAGCTGGGCCGCCTGGAAGGAGTACGGCGTCACCGACTATGTGGTTCTGGAGAAGGAGAACCCGTCCGGCGGAGAGTCAGTGCGTGTGGCCGTCTTTGGCGTTCTGGGTGTGGACGCCGATGCCTGTTCGCCCATGTCCCAGATGGAGTTTGAGCCCATTGCCGACGCGGCCCGCCGGGTGGTGGAGCAGATTCAGGCGGAGGAGAACGCGGATTACATCATCTGCCTCTCCCACTCGGGGACCACCAAGGGGAAGGGGGAGGACTATGAGCTGGCCAAGGCGGTGGACGGCATTGATGTCATCCTCTCCGGCCATACCCACACCACTTTAGAGGAGCCCATCCAGGTGGGGGACACCTTGATTGTCTCGTGCGGGGCGTATACCCAGAATCTGGGTGTCCTGACCATTGGGAAGGGGAGTGACGGGGCCGTCCAGCTGGAGGAGTACCGTCTGCGGCCTGTGGATGACAGTGTGGCGGAGGACCCGGCGCTCCGCGAGCTGGCCAACGGCTTTCAAACCCTGGTGGAGGAGCGGTATCTGTCCCGCTACGGTCTGACCTTTGACCAGGTGGTGGCGGAGAACCCCTGGACTTTCCCGACCATTCAGGAGCTGGGCAAGGTCCAGCGGGAGGAGACGTTGGGCAATCTGATTGCCGACTCCTATGTCTACGCTGTTCAGCAGGCGGAGGGGGAGAACTCTGTGCCGGTGGACTTCGCGGTGGTGGCCGCTGGGGTCATCCGCGCCTCCCTGCCCCAGGGAGAGGTGACTACCTCGGATATTTTTGAAATTTCCTCTCTGGGCTTTGGGGCGGACGGTACACCGGGCTATCCGCTGGTGTCCGTCTATCTCACCGGTCGGGAACTGAAGGATGTGTTTGAGGTAGACGCCTCCGTCACGCCCCTTATGCCCAACGCCCAGCTCTATGGCGCGGGGATGGAGTGGACCTTCAACCCCAACCGCCTGATTTTCAATAAGGTGACCCACTGTGCTCAGGTGCTCCCGGATGGAACCCACCTTCCCATTGAGGAGGACAAGCTCTATCGGGTGGTGACCGGGCTGTACTCCGGGCAGATGCTGGGGACGGTCAACAGCAAGTCCTTTGGCATTTTGGCCGTCACCCCACGGGATGAGACGGGAGCCCCCATCACCGATTTGGAGAGCCGCATTGTCCACAGCGCCGATGGCGCGGAGGTGAAGGAGTGGTATGCGCTGGCCTCCTATCTCCAGTCCATGGGTACGGTGGGGGAGCAGTATCAGGCGCCAGAGGGGCGCAAAACGGTGGCGCCCTCCTGGAATCCCATCGAATTGCTGCGCGCCCCCAGCAAATTTGCGCTGGCCGTCTATGCCGTTGTGGTTCTGCTAATTGGACTGGTTGTGCTGGTGGTGGTGCTTCTGGTCCGCAGACGCACCCGCCGGAGCCGGGGCCTGAAGGGGAGACACCGTCCCCAGAGTGGATACCGCCGCTATCGAGGATAAAAGAAGCTCCCCCGTGCCGCTGTGCGGCACGGGGGAGCTTTTGTTTTGTTGCGCTTAACCGGCCAGAGCGGTCAGCTTCTCCTGAAGGCCGGAGAGGGAGTCCAGCTCGTGGGTCACCTGCTCCAGCAGACGGGCGTTTTCCTCACTCTGGGCCTGCGTGAGGGCAGTTATTTCCTGGGTGAAGTCGGTGTCCCCGCTCTCCACTTTCGTCTGGAGGGAGTTGATGACGTCAAAGAGGTCCACATGGCCCTGCACCCGGCCCGCGCCCCACATCAGGCGGTCGGCAGGCTGGTCCAGTACATAGTTGGTGAAGTAGTCAAAGGTATCCCGGCTCCAGTCGTAGGCATACCAGTTGTTGTCCACCAGATAGAGGTACTCATCCAGCGCGGTGGCCGCGTCCCCGGCCTGGAGACACTCCACCGCGGCATCCAGCGCGGCCAGGTTATTCTGGCTGTGCTCATGGGGGAAGATGGACACATCCTCCCAGGTCAGGCGGACAAACTGGTCCTCGGCGTCTTGGAACGCCTCCAGCACCTGTGTGTTGAGGGTGCGGCTCTCCGCCAGAAGGGTGTCGGCCTGCTGGGTGTCCCCCGCGTCCAGGGCGGCGGCGTAGGCGGCATTGACCTCCTCCACCTTGGCCCAGGCGGTCTGGGCGGCCTGCTCCGCCGTATCCAGAGCGGCATTCAGCGTGTCCAGGGCGTTGGAGCCGTCGGCCAAAGTCACACCGGCCAGACGCTCGGTGTCCATGCTGTCCCGGAAGGCGCTGAGACGGGTGGAGAAGCCCAGGGGGGAGACGGCGCAGTGGTCATACTCCAGCATGAGCATCCCGTACAGGTTGTGGTGGAAGCGAAAGGCCTCCTCACTGTAGGTATCGGCGTTGTCAAACTGGGAGTGATAGTGGGTCTCGGAGAACCCGCCCCGCAGGGCGGTGACGGTGGAGGGCACTCCCGCGATGGAGAGGGAGAAGTCGTCCGACCAGGTCTGGGTGGGGACAATGACCTCAATGCCGTCGGCAAACACCCCGTCCACTGCCGGGACCTCAGAGGAGAAGTCCTCCAGGAAGGTCTTGAGCTCGTAGGAGGAGCGGATCTGGTCGGTGGTGCCCTCGTTCATGGCGGGCAGCTCAAAGTTGATGTCCGCCACCACCTTGCCCACCCACTCGGGGTGAACCCGGAAAATCTGGTTGTAGGCGCCGGTGGACCAGTCGTAGCGGGTGTTGGATACGCCCCACTCCTCGGCGGCCATAGCGCAGAACACCAGGGTCTTTTCCGGCTGATAGCCGCTGTCAATGATGCCCTTGGCAATGCCAAACATGAGGGCAATGGCGGCGTTATCGTCCTGGAAGCCGGCAAAGTAGGAGTCGTAGTGGGCACTCATGAGCACCATGGCGTCGGGGTCCTTGCCGGGGATGGTGCCGACAATATTATAGGAGGTGCCGTCCAGCTCCACGTTGCTGCGGGCGTCGAAGGTCACGGTCAGCTCGTTGGTGCCCAGCGCCTCCATGGCCGCCCGCAGGGCGTCGGCGTCGGTGCGGGAGATGGAGAAGGCGGGGGCGTCCTCCGGGCCGCAGATGTCCTGGGCGTTGAGGGCGTCGGCGCTGACCTCGCCATACCCGCCGTCCTGAGCGGCCACCACAGCGGCGGCGCCGTGGAGATGGGCCTCATAGGCGGGGTAGTTGATCCACCAGTTGTCGCGCTGATTGATATCAATAAGTACCAGCTTGCCCTCCACATCCAAATTGGCCAGATCGGCCTCGGTGCCCTGTCCGCCGTCAATGATGGTGAACTGGGTGGGACCGTCGGTGGTGAAGTCCGCCTGGTAGCCGCCCAGCTCGGCGGTGTACGAGGTGCCGTCTGTCTTGGTGTAGGTGAGCTGCGCGGTTTCAAAAGTCCAGGTATCCAACGTGAACGGGTCCTTGGTGACGTTCGTGAGGCCGATGGCCTCCATCTCGGCTTTGAGCATATCGCCGGTGTCCAGCTCCGCCTGGGAGCCGGCAGTCCGATAGCCCAACGCCTCATTGGAGCGGATTTCCTCCATCTTGAGCGCCAAGTTGTAGGAGTAATCCACATCCACATGCTCCAGATAGGCCTGCTGGGCCGCCTGGAGGGTCACTGCGCCGCCCGCTGTGGGGGAAGCGCTGGAGTCCGGTACCTCTTTCTGGGTACACGAGGACACGAGCAGCACCATGGCTGCGGTCAATGCGATGCATTGTCTGGTCTTTTTCACTTATCAACATCCTTTCTCGTTTCTCGCGCCTTTGGCTGTGCCAAAATACGCGGGTCCTATGGTACCAGCTTGTTCTCAAAATTGCAAGTCCTCATTTCCAAAAACTTTGAAAAAAATTTCACCCTTCCCCTCAAGAATTTCCCCTTGACAACCGGAGCTAGGCTGTTATAATTACATATGAACAAAAGCTCATATGTTTATTTGAGGAGGTGTTTCTTTGGATACCCCAGATATCCGGGAGCCGGAGACCTGTGAGTACATCCACGTCCATGAGGACATCGTGGCCCAGGTCAACGAGAATATGCCCGATGAGGAGATTCTCTACGATTTGGCGGAGCTGTTCAAGATTTTTGGAGACTCCACCCGCATCAAGATTTTGTATGTGCTCTTTGAATCGGAGATGTGCGTGTGCGACATCGCGCAGCTGCTGGGTATGAGCCAGTCGGCCATCTCCCACCAGCTCCGGGCCCTCAAGCAGAGCAAGCTGGTCAAATACCGCCGGGAGGGTAAGACGGTCTTTTACTCCCTGGCCGACGGCCATGTCCGCACCATTCTGGACCAGGGCATGGAGCATGTGGCAGAGTAAACGAGAACAAATATTTATATTATGAGGAGGAACCTGGGATGAAAAAGCGTTTCAAGCTGGAGAACCTGGACTGTGCCAACTGTGCGGCCAAGATGGAGGCGGCCATTCAGAAGCTGCCCGGCGTCCACAGCGCCACGGTAAGTTTTATGACCCAGAAGCTCACCCTGGAGGCGGACGACGACCGCTTTGACGAGATTGTGGAGGAGGCGGCCAAGGCGTGCCGCAAGGTGGAGCCGGATTGCACACTGGTGCGCTGAGTGAAAAACGGGGAGGGAACTGGACATGTCAGGCAAGCAAAAGCGGACGGCGGCCCGCATTGCAGCCAGCGCGGTGCTGCTGATTGTGGCGGCGCTGCTGCCGCTGAGCGGATGGGGGAGACTGGCCGCCTTTTTGGTGCCCTATCTGCTGGTGGGGTGGGATGTGCTGTGGAAGGCGGTGCGCAACATCGCCCACGGACAGGTGTTTGACGAGAATTTCCTCATGGCGCTGGCCACCATCGGGGCGCTGGCCACGGGGCAGTACCCCGAGGCGGTGTTTGTGCTCCTTTTCTACCAGGTGGGGGAGCTCTTTCAGGCGGTGGCGGTGGGCCGCTCCCGCAAGAATATCGCCGCGCTGATGGACATTCGCCCCGACAGCGCCAATGTGGAGCGCCCCGGCGGTGAGGTCGAAGAGGTGGACCCGGAGGACGTGGCAGTGGGGGATATCATTGTCATCAAGCCCGGCGAGCGGGTCCCGCTGGACGGCGTGGTACTGGAGGGGAACACCACACTGGACACCGCCGCCCTCACGGGGGAGTCGCTGCCCCGCTCGGTGGCCCCCGGCGGGGATGTGATCAGCGGCTGCGTCAACCTGACCGGCGTTTTGCGCGTGCAGGTCACCAAGCCCTTTGAGGAGTCCACTGTCTCCCGCATTCTGGAGCTGGTGGAGAACGCCTCCAGCCGGAAGGCCAAGGCGGAGGCGTTTATCACCCAGTTTGCCCGCTGGTACACCCCCGCCGTGGTGGTGGCGGCGGTGCTGCTGGCGCTGGTGCCGCCCCTCTTCTTCCAGGGGGCGTGGAGTGACTGGCTGCTCCGGGCCTGTTCCTTCCTGGTCATCTCCTGCCCCTGTGCGCTGGTGATTTCGGTGCCGCTGGCGTTCTTCGGCGGCATTGGTGGGGCCTCCCGGGCCGGTGTGCTGGTGAAGGGCGGCAACTATCTGGAGGTGCTGGCCCGCACCGACGTGGTGGTCTTTGACAAGACCGGCACCCTGACCCGGGGTGTCTTTAACGTCACCGCCATCCATCCCGACCATGTGGACGAGGGGAAGCTGCTGGAGCTGGCCGCGTTGGCGGAGCACTGGTCCAACCACCCCATTTCCCGCTCCATCCGGGAGGCCTATGGGCAGGAGCCCGACGCCGCCCGGGTTCAGTCCGCGGAGGAGCTGGCCGGGCGGGGCATTCAGGCCCAGGTGGACGGCCATATGGTATGTGTGGGCAATGACAAGCTGATGGAGGAGATCGGCGTGGCCTGGCACCCCTGCCACCGGGTGGGGACCACCGTCCATGTGGCGGTGGATGGGACTTATATGGGCCATCTGGTCATCTCAGATGAGCTCAAGCCGGACGCCGCCGACGCTATCGCCGAGCTGAAAGCGGTGGGCGTGCGCAAGACGGTGATGCTCACCGGCGACGCGAAGGAAGTGGGGGAGGATGTGGCCCGCCAGCTGGGGTTGGACGAGGTCCACACCCAGCTCCTGCCCGCCGGAAAGGTGGAGCAGGTGGAGCGCCTCCTGGAGCAGCGCGCGCCCAATGGTGCTCTGGCCTTTGTGGGGGACGGTATCAACGACGCCCCGGTGCTCTCCCGGGCCGATTTGGGTATCGCTATGGGGGCGCTGGGTTCAGACGCCGCCATTGAGGCCGCCGATGTGGTCCTTATGGACGACAAGCCCTCCAAAATTGCCCTGGCTATCCGCATTGCCCGCAAAACCCGCACCATTGTGCGGCAGAATATTGCCTTTGCCCTGGGCGTTAAATTCCTGGTGCTGGCTCTGGCGGCCTTCAAGCTGGCCAATCTGTGGGAGGCAGTCTTTGCCGATGTGGGGGTGTCCGTCATCGCCATCCTCAACTCCATGCGGGCCCTGCGGGTGCCCGCCGAGGAGACTAAACCTGACCAAGCCGCCCAGCCGCTAAAAACGCCATAAAAACCAAACAGGCGGGACAGTCAGCTCAGTACTGACTGTCCCGCCCTTCTGTATTCCGGGGGAATTATTCGACTTTGGAGATTCCGGTAATCACCGGATTGTTGTCCTCCACGCCCAGCTCTCCGGTGTAGGTCACATCGACCTTGTCGCCCTCCTGGAAGTCGTCCAGAGTGACATTGTCGCCGTAGTCCATGACCTGGTACTCGCCGTCGTCGGTCAGGAGAACCAGGTAGGAGTCGATGCGGTTGATGATGCCGTGGACGACCTTCACATCCTGCGCGGGCGTGGCGGTCTGCGTGCTGGACGGGGGCGGCGTCTGCTCCTTGCTGCTTCCAGTAGAGCCGCAGGCGGTGAGGGACAGACCCAGAATCATCAGGGTCAGCATCAGACAAATGGTACGTTTCATGGTGAGTTTCCTTTCTGTTTGTAGAGTCGTAATAAAAATGGAACGGTTTCGTGGGTTACTGGGCCAGATGCTGCTGCACCGATTCCGGCAGCACTTCACCGGCCTGGCGGAAGAATCCGGCGGCCCGCTCCCAGTCCACCGGCTCCTCTTCCGTCACATCCTCCAGAAGGCCCTTCAGGCCCTGGAGCATGACGGCCTGCTCCTCCTGAGAGGACTGGGTGAAGTGCTGGTCCATAAAATCCAGAACGGGCGCCACGGTGTCGGCGCGGAGGAGCACCTCATAGAACTGGTCTAAAAAACGGCTGCTCTCATAGGCCTCCATGCTCTGAAAGGAGACCGGCACGTTGTTGCCCGTCCGCTGCTCCACCAGAACCGAACCCGGAAGGGTGCGGCTGGCCGCCTCGGCCTCTTCCCGGGTGGAGTACTGCCCGAACTCCGCGAAGAAGGTCCCAGCGTCATCCCGCAGAATCCGCAGACTCTGATTGGGATATGCGCTCAGCACTTCCGCCGCGCCCTCCGCGTCGAAGGAGAGGGTCCGCACCGAGTAGACGGTGTCCAGCTGGATGTCGGCGGGGGTCAGCTCAATGACCAGGCTGCCCGGCTGGCGGTACTCCTGAATCTGTACATCGGCGTCGCTCTCCAGCTCCAGCTGAATCACCGCGGTCTCCGGGGTGCTGGTGGGCAGCTGGCAGACCGATTTGATATACTGGCTGGTGTCGGTGGCCCGGGAGATCTGGGAGAGAATCTCCACCCCGGTGGTCCCGGGCAGGGTGATGGTGACGGTTTTGGGGTAGGAGGCAAACTCCGCCCGGTATTGCGAGGCGTCCGCCTGCTGGAACTCCAGGCGCATCTGCTCCGTGGTGCCGCTGCGCTCCATGGTGAGGGTGGCCTGACCGGTACCGGTCTGGCTCCCGCCCTGGGCCAGGGGTTCATTTTTGCCAAAGACCTGTACCAGTTCACCAATCACCGGGAGTTCCCCTACGGCCGCCGCAAAGGCGGGGGAGACCCGGATTCCGCCCACAAAGAGCCCCATTGCCAGCGCCAGGGAACAGACGGAGCGCACCACCAGGCGCTTGGTCCGGGCGCGTTGTGCCGCTTTCCGTTTTCCGCTGGAAAAACCCCGCTGGATCACCTCGTCCAGGTCGTCGGGAATGACAACATCGACGTTATAAGGATTATCCATTGACTTGCATCCTTTCTTTCAGCAGTTTCAGTCCGCGGTAGTACAGGGATTTGACGCTGTTCTCGGGTTTTTTCAGGATTTGGGCAATTTCCGCAAAGGTCATATTCTCATAGATTTTGAGAATGATGACGGTGCGGCTCTTGGCCTCCAGCCGCTTGAGAGACTCCCGAATCCACAGAGAGTCGCCCCAGTTCTCCTCCTCCAGCACCGCGCGCTCCAGAATCTCCTCGTCCCAGGCTACGGTGCGGGAGTGCTTGCGCAGGTAGGAGATGGCGGTGTTGGCCAGAATGCGGTAAAACCACGGGTAGAATTTATTCGGATCGTTCAGGCGTCCCTTGGCGACATAGGCTTTGCAGACCGTCTCCTGTACGATGTCCTTTGCGTCCTCACTGTTGCGGACATATCCATAAGCCACCCGGTAAAACGAGTCGCTCTTATCTTCAATTAAAGTTAGAAATTCAGCGTCTGATATCGGTTTGTTCTCTTTTTGCAGCTGCATGTAATAACCGGCCTCCTTTCGTATAGTAAGACTCGGACCCTGTGTGTATAGTTTCAGGGTATTTCAAAATATTTTGCTCAGGCTGCCGCACGGCCCAGATGAGAGCCAAGGCGCACAACCCAAAAGGACAACAAATTTCTCAAGAGAAAAAGAGTGAGCTGGAGCGGGAATACCCG
>DXDX01000042.1 GCA_019115265.1 Candidatus Flavonifractor merdigallinarum
ATGGCGGGCTTGGTGGCCAGGGCCCGGGCGATGGCCACCCGCTGCTGCTGGCCGCCGGAGAGCTGGTTGGGGAGATTGGTGAGCTTCTTCTCCAGCCCCAGGGTGGCGATGACCTCTTCCACATAGGCCCGATCCACCTTGGCCCCATCCAACTGAATGGGCAGGACGATGTTCTCCCACACGCTGAGCACCGGCACCAGATTGTAGGACTGAAACACGAAGCCGATCTTCCTCCGGCGGAAGATGGTCAGGGCCTCGTCCTTCAGGCCGAAGATGTCCTTGCCGTCCACGGTGACGGTACCGGAGGTGGGCCGGTCCAGGCCCCCCAGCATGTGAAGCAGAGTGGACTTGCCGGAGCCGGAGGTGCCCACAATGGCCACAAACTCTCCTTGTTCGATACTCAGGTCTACGCCGTCCAGAGCCTTTACCTGAGTGTCCCCGGCGCCGTAGTATTTTTTCAGATCACAGGTCTCTAAAATTGTCATGACTGTTCTCCTCCAAAGAAAAAGTCTGTACCGTCTTTTGACAATACAGACTTTAGCATGGAAATCTGTCCTGGTCCTTTCGAGAATGTGACAGTTTTGAAAGAAGTCCGCTACGGACGGGGGAGAAAGAGGGAAAACACGCTTCCCTTCCCGGGGACGCTCTCCACCTTCACATAGCCGCCCTGCTTCTCCGCAATTTGCCGGGTGAGATAGAGGCCGATGCCCACGCCCTCCGTCTGATAAGCGCCGGGCGCACGGTAAAACCGTCCGAAAATTTTGGCCTGTTCCCCCTCGGAGATGCCCGGGCCGGTATCGCTCACCCAGATGGCGGAGAAGAGCTCATAGTTTTTCACCTCCACCGTTACGGTGCCGCCGGAGGGGGTGTACTTCACGGCGTTGTCCAGCAGGTTGCACACCGCCTCCTCCGTCCACTTGGGATCAAAGACGGCGGAGCCCTCTGTCTGTCGAGCGGTCAGGGTGATGCCCTTTTCCGCCGCTTTGGGTGCATATTGGGCGACAGAGCGCTCCACCACCGGGGCAATTTCACCGCTCTGGGGGTGGAGGGCCAGGATCCCCGTCTCCAGCCGGGAGGTCTTGACCAGGGCCTCAATGAGGGTCTGGAGCTTGTCCGCCTGGGCGGAGAGGGCGGCCACGCAGTCCTTCCCCTGAGGGGGGAGGGGCTGCTCCGAGAGCAGCTGGGCATAGAGCTGGAGGTTGGCCACCGGAGTCTTGGTCTGGTGGGAGATGTCGGAGATCAGGGCGCTGATCTGATCCTTCTGCTCACGCACATTCCGCTCGGACAAGGCGCTGGCCGCCAGATACCGGGCCAACCGGCTCTCCAGAGCGGAGAGGCGGCTCTCATCAAAGGTTTGTTCGGAAAAGGTGCCGTCCGTGGCTGCGGTGAGCATGTCATCCAGCCGCCGGATGGTGCGGGCGGTTTTCCACCAGAAAAACAGGACCACTGCCAATACCAAAAGAATGAAAATACCCGCTATAATGTACCAAATCATAGCTTCACCGTCCGAGTGTAGCCGATGCCGTACAATTACAGTCGCACATTTCGTTATATATTGCGTCATAGTTTCACCGCCCAGGTGTAGCCGATGCCGTACACCGTTTTCAGGTATTCAGGCTTGGCCGGGTCGGCTTCCAGCTTGCCCCGCAGCCGTTTGATCGTGACGGACAGGGCGTTTTCCTCCACGAATTCCGCGCCGTCCGTCCATACCCGGTCCACCAGGGTGGCCCGGGGCACGGTGTGTCCCCGATTTTCCACCAGCACCCGCAGGAGCTTCTGCTCCGTTTTGCTCAGCTCCACGGCAGCCCCATCCCGGCGGAAGTCCATCCGGTCAAAATCGAAGATGAAGGGGCCTATGGACATAGTTTGAGAAATCGTGGGAGCACTCCGCCGGAGCTGGGCGTTCACTCTGGCCCGGAGTACAGCCAGGGAGAAGGGCTTGGTGATATAGTCGTCCGCCCCGGCCTCCAGACCGGTGACCTCGTCCAACTCCAGGTCGTTTGCGGTGAGCAGAATCACCGGTGTGGCGTCCCCATTTGTGCGCACCTGCCTCAGCAGGTCCAGACCGCTGCCGTCGGGGAGATTGATGTCCAGGATCAGCAGGTCGAACCGCTCCTCCGCCAGAGCTCCCCAGGCCTGAGCCAGGGTGGAACGGCACATGACGGACGCCTCCGGCCCCGTCAGGGCCATGACGATGCCCCGCCCCAGGGTCTCGTCATCCTCTAAAAGAAAAATGTGTTTCATGTCTGATCCTCTTTGCTTGCTGCCTTTGCATAGAGTGCAAGTGGTTTGTGATATTTCATTATAGCATAAAGTCCTGGGTTTGGAATACTGCAATCCATTGCCGCCCATAAGACACTATGCTATGATAAGGGATACTTACCACAGCCAACCAAACCGGACATCATAAACAGAATGGAGAACGACATGAAAGAAGTAGATCCACAAAGCACCTCCCGGGCGCTTGCCTTTGAACTCTGGATGAAGGCGCCCATGCCCATGGTGACCTTGATGAAGGCCCTGGATGTTACGGCGCTGGTGCGTCTGAGCCGGAAACGGAATTATAAATTCAATATGCTCCTGTGCTGGTGCATCGGAAAGGCGGCGGCGGAGATGAAGGACTTCTACCTGCTGCCGGTGGGTGACAAGCTCATGCAGTACGACCGTCTGGCTGTCAATACGGTGGCGGCCACCCGGGACGGCGGCATCGCCACCTGCGACATTCCCGTCTCCTCCGATTTGGAGCAATTCAATCAAGACTACTTAAAGCTCACCGGACAGGTCAGGGAGAGCGGGGAAAGCTATGAGTTGGGCGAGGAGTACATGGTCATTGGCACCTCCGCCCTGGCGGGGTACGAGATCGACGGCGCGGTGAACATCTACGCCGGGTGCTACAACAATCCATTCCTCATCTGGGGCAGGTACCGGAAAAAGTGGCTGCGGGCCACCCTGCCGGTATCCTTTCAGTTCCACCACACCCAGCTGGACGGCATCCCGGCGGCGGAATTTTTAGAGCGGCTGCAGCGGGAAATCCAAAAACTTTGAAAATTTCTCTTGACTTTGACGCTCCGTCAACTGCTACCCTGTTCCCAAGGAGGGATGCTTATGGAGTATTCCATTCAGGAGTTGTCGCGCCTATCCGGGGT
>DXDX01000043.1 GCA_019115265.1 Candidatus Flavonifractor merdigallinarum
TAAACGGGGAAATCTGTTTCGTGCGTCAAAAGACCGAACACATTATAATTTTCACACCTCTTATGGGGAGAAAAAGGCGGAAATGCCGCGTTTTATAGAAGGAGGACGAAAATGAAACATCCTTGTATAGAATACATCAGCGCCTGTGGGTGATGCGAGGTATATGAGGGGTTGGTTCAATCCCTGGCTGTGGAGTATCGGGACCGGGTGGAGGTGAAAATTTACCGCTCCGGTGTGGATACCGATTATGTGGCCAAGTATGGCGCCATATCCAAGAGCATGCTGATTGTCAATGAGAGCAAAGCCATCGCCAAGCTGAGCAAAAGCGCAGTACGAAACGCATTTGAGGAGGCGTTGAAAACGGCATGAGCGCGTTTTTCGACTTTATCTGGACCGTATTAAAGTCCGCTGTCAACATGATCAATGGCGCGTCCTACTGGATGGTGCTGAGTCTGATTGTGGCGGGCTGTCTCCATGAATTCCTCACGCCGGAGGCCCTGCAAAAGAGCAATCTGGGCACCACAAAAGTGACCGGCGTTCTGTGGGCCACTCTGACTGGAATGCTCATTCCCATTTGCAGCTGCGGCAGCATTCCGTTGGGCATCGGGCTCTATCACTCCGGGGCCTATCTGGGCCCCACTTTGGCGTTTATGACCTCTTCGCCTATGATTAACCCCATTGCCATCATCCTGTGCTATGGGCTGCTGGGGCCGGAGATTGCCACAGTGTATGTCATCACCGGCTTTGTGGCCCCCATGATCATCGGAATTGTGGCCAACCGCTTCGCGGGCAACGAGCTCTACCTCAAGCGGGATGAGAACGGCCCCAAGCGCATCCAGCTGGAGATGGAGAAGCCCTCCGTTCCCCGCCGGATTTTGATGGGTCTTCAGTGGTCCTTCAGCGAGCTGGCGCTGATGATTGGCAAGTACACCGTGCTGGGGATGCTCACCGCCGCGCTCATCTTCAGCCTCTTCCCCCAGACCGCCATTCAGCGCTATCTGGGCGACCCCAGCTTTATCTCTCTGCTGGGCATTACCGTCATCGCGGCGGTGATGTATGTCTGCGCGGTGGGGCACATCCCCTTTATCGCCGCCATTGTGGCCAGCGGGGCCGCCCCCGGTGTGGCCATCACCTTCCTGATGGCCGGCGCGGCTACCAATATCTCCGAGCTCATTACCATCAACCGCACCATTGGAAAGCGGGCCATGCTGATGTACTTTGGCCTGGTGGTGCTGATCTCCAACTTTGTGGGCTACCTCACCAATCAGATCTTCCCCGACTTTGTGCCGGTGCTGAACTATGACGCGGTGAGCCACTCCATTTCGGCGGCCAACTCCATGATGCACAACGGACCGGATTGGCTGAAATACGTCTGCACCTGCATCCTCATCGGCTACGCCTTGTATGCGGGGTTCTGCGCCCTGCGGGGCCGGGCCCGGAGGCGGGATGCGGAAACTGCTTAATCCAAAGGGGGAGCCATGAACGGGCAAGAGCGCGAGAAAGCGAAAACCAAGCAATCCATCCCCCTGTGGGGACGGCTGATGATGGTTCTGGTTCTGGTAGTCGGGGTGTTTTTTCTCCGTCAGTACATCTACGCGCTGGAGGAAGAGCGGCAGAGTCAGGGCAGCAACGGGTTAGAGTATGCTCCATCGGTCTCCTCGGACCATCCGGCGCTGCAATATTTTGAAACGGCCAATCCGGGCCGGGACATTTTTCTGGCCTGTGAGGAGGACCTCACAGACGACGGGCTGAAAGACCTGGTCGTCGTGTACCACAACCCGGAGGAGGGGCGCCTCAATTGGATGGTGGCCCTTCTGAATCAGGGGAACGGAACTTATGTGATTACCCATCCCACCCGGGCGCCCATTGAAAACCAGGCCATCCGCTTCTTCAATATGGATAAAGAGGGCGAGATGGAGTTTGTCATCACCGGGGAAAAGGATGGAGAAGTGGGGTATGCCATCTATCGCATCATCGACGGGGAATTGATCGACCTGTTCGGCGAGGATATGGAGGACTGCTGCTGAGCGGGAGGAGACACGGATATGGATGCCATCAAGCGGGGCGCGGTCTTTCTGGCCATCGCGTTTGTACTGGGACTGCTTCTGGCCTTTGTGCTGCCCCATGAGAGAGGGCGGGCGGCAGAGGACAAGAAGCTCCTGGTGGGGGTGGGAGACGACATCACCGGACGGCTGATGGAGCAGATTCTCCAGCGCTATCAGGCCGACGGAGAGGAGAGTCTGGCCCGGGCCGGAGAAGAGGGCACTCCGCTTCAGATGGGCGAACAGGATTTGGACTCCTACCTGTTCATTGACTGCTGTTCCAATGCCGGTCAGTGGTCCCTTCTGACCAAGGATATTGATTTGGGTTTCTATTGTAGCCACATTTCCGTGGCGATTGTCAACCAGAGCGAGGGATTTTCCATCTACGGCCCCGCCGTGATGAATGGCGAGGTGCTGGGCTATTGGGAGGAGCCGGAGGACATCCGCACTATGGCGATCCCCATGAAGCGGGAACATCTGGCCGAGCTGGTGCGGGAGGAGTACCCCTGGGTGGAGAGCATTCGGGAGATTTCCGCCACCTCCATCCTGTACGCTTTCGGGGACCGGCAGGTGGACGGGGCGGTGATGGACATCGCCCGGGCCTTCCAGATGCCGGAGTACCAGTATACCCATGTCTCCGACCAGGATTATGTGTCCTACTGTCTGGTGGTGCGGGACGACATTGTGGACACCCCCCAGTTTCAGACCTTTATCCAATATTACAATGAGATAGTGGAGGAACTCAACAACAAAGAGAACCTCCAGGCCCTCTATGGGATGGACGATGCGTTCTGGGAGAATGTGAACCTCAAATTTCTGTATCTGCCCGAGCCATAGGCGGGGGCGTTTGGAAAAAATCGAGAGAAGAAAATGGAGTTGCGGCTATGTCAATTTCTGTCCAGGGAATTACCAAATCCTTTGCCAACAAGGGCAATAAGAAGGAGAAGAAACTGGTGCTGAAGGACATCTCCTTCGAGGTTCACGACGGAGAGTTTGTCAGTCTGGTGGGGCCCTCCGGCTGCGGCAAGACCACCACACTGACCATCATCGCCGGATTTCAGAAGGCCGACGCCGGTCAGGTGCTGGTGGACGGCCAGCCGGTGAGCAAGCCGGGGCCGGACCGGGCCTTTGTCTTTCAAAACTACGCGCTGCTCCCCTGGCTCAAGGTGGGGGACAACATCATGTACCCCATGAAAAAACAGGGCATCCCCAAGGCCGAGCGGGAGCGGCGATTGAAGGAGCTTTTGAGCATCGCCCAGATGGAGAGCAGCGCCAATAGCTACATCTATGAGCTCTCCGGCGGCATGAAACAGCGTGTGGCCATCCTGCGCGGCCTGGCCTGCGACCCCAAAATTCTGCTCATGGACGAGCCGCTGGGCGCGGTGGACTTCCAGATGCGCAAGCTCCTCCAGATTCAGATGGAGGCCATGCTCCAGCAGCGGAAGGTGACCACTATGATGGTCACACATGATGTGGACGAGGCCATCTACTTCAGCGACCGGGTGGTGGTCATGTCCCGCGACCACGGACGGATTATGGCGGATGTGAAAATCGACCTGCCCCGCCCCCGGGACCGTACCTCAGAGCAGTATCACGCCTATATGGACCAGCTGACCGAAATCCTCAAGCGGGCCCTCAACGGCGAGGTCTTTAACGACGAGGACAAGGATTTGATGAAGTTCATCGAGAATGTGGAGACCGGAGTGGACCTTACCGAGGGGCGCACCATTCTGGGCGAGGACAAGCCCACCTCCGCCCCCAAAAAGGAGCGGAAGAACTTCCTGCGCAACATCCACCAGTGTCACGATAAAAACTGCAAGCTGTAAGTTGTGTGTAGCCAGAAACCATTTTGAATATCTATGGAGGGAATACCTATGAAAGTCGCGTACCTATTTGAGTCCGAGCACGCCCGGGAGATTCTGGAGAACATGATCATCCCTCAGCTGGAGAAGGGCACCCATGTGGCCGAGGTGGCCGGGATGATGTTCTTCTTTGACAACTGCTACATGCTGGTGGAGGGCAACGACATCGCCGCCCGCCTGTCCGCGCTGGCGGAAAAGACCGGCATGCTCCTGATGGCCTGTGACCGCTGCTGCATCCAGCGGGAGATTGACGACAAGCTCATTCCCCCCGCCGGCATCGGCTGCTTCCCCAATGTCTACACCGCCCTGGCCGGGGCCAACGTCGATCAGGTTATCACCCTGTAAGCCTGCCGGGCAACTCCATCGGAAGCGAGGCGATTACAGAGCATTATGGATCAAGGTCAGAGAGACTTACAACGGATGCAAACCTCCGTCCGGCTGGGTGACCGGCGGAATTTTCGGAACTTGTTTGGGTCTGTGGTTTACTACTTCGCCTTTGCCGGATGTCTGGCGGTGCTGCTGCTCATCTGGTACTTTGCCGCGCATAAGGTCAACTATGTGGCCACCTTCCCCTACATTGAGGATGTGCTGGCCCGGCTGTTTGAGTCACTGGTAGACCCCTATTTTTGGACCAACTTCCTCATCACCTTTGTGCGGGTGCTCAAGGGTGTGGGAATTGCAATCCTCATTGGCTTTCCGATTGGAATGGCCATGGGCTTCTCCCCCTTCCTCATGCGCACCCTGGCGCCCTACATCAACGCCCTGCGCCAGATTCCCATTACCGCGTGGGTGCCCATGGCCATCATCTGGTTTGGACTGGGCGATGGGCCCACCATCTTCATCATCGCGTTTAACGCCACCTTTGTAGTCATCCTGAACGTCATCGCCGGCGTGCAGGAGATCAGCCCCGATTACTATAACGCCGTGCGCAGCATGGGCGCCACCACCAAGGATGTTGTGACCGACGTGGTGTTTCCCGGCTGTCTGTCCGGCCTCATCACCGGCATGCGCATGGCCCTGAGCGGCGCGTGGATGACGGTATTGTGAGCGGAGTACATTGCGACAAGTGACGGTTTCGGTTTTATTCTCAGCTATGCCCAGAGCCATCTCTGGACAGACACCGTAATGGCCTATATGGCGCTGGTGGGCATTCTGGGGTTTGCGCAGGACCGGCTGGTTCTGCTGCTGGAGACCGTGCTGCTGCGCTGGAAGCGCTGATAGTCTGCGGGGATACCCCCGCGGCTTCTCGCAATGTACAGTTCCCGGTTCGGGAACAGGCTGTTCCGCCCTCTCCCCGACGGAGACAGGGCGAAGGCATGTGGAAACATGTGCGTTCCCCGGCACAAGGGCCTGGGGACAATCTCCGCGATTCAGCGCGGCGGCAAAGGAAGTGACCCCGAAGAGAATGGCAATACGAAAACAAGAGCAAAGTCTGGCCCAAAGCGCCGGACCGGACAGGCGGGGAGGCCGGCATGTGGGCGCCGCGGTACGTAGCTGGGTGTCCTACTACGGCAACCTGGTGATCTCCCTGGCGTGTCTCATCGCCATCTGGTATGTGGCGGCCCACGCGGTGGACGATGCCTTCCGATTCCCCATGATTGAAGACATTTTGGACAAGATCACCTACGCCCTCATGGACCTGCACGTCTGGCGCAGCCTGTATATCACCATGCGCCGGGTGACGGTGGGGGTATTCTGGGGAGCGGTTATCGGCTTCCCGCTGGGGGTGGCCATGGGCTTTTCCAAGGCTGTCATGTACACCATTGCCCCCTTTATCAACTCCCTGCGCCAGATTCCCACCATGTGCTGGGTGCCTCTGGCCGTGGTGTGGTTCGGCCTGGGGGACGGCCCCACTATTTTTATCATCGCCTTTCAGGCGACCTTCAATGTCCTGCTCTCCACCGTGGTGGCGGTGCAGGACATCAGCCCCGACTACTATAACGCGGTGCGCAGCATGGGCGCCAAAACCCTGGGGACCATCACCGATGTGGTGTTCCCCGCCAGTCTGGCCGGACTCATTACCGGACTGCGGGTGTCCATCGGCAGCGCGTGGGGGGCCGTCGTCTGAGCGGAGTTCATTGCAACCACCACTGGCTTTGGATTTTTGATCCACGATGCCCAGGTTCAGCTGGATACCACTGCCATTATGGCCTATATGATTATGGCCGGAATTGTGGGATTCTTGATGGACCGGGTGGTGCTGGTGCTGGAGGGGATGCTGCTTCGCTGGAAGCGGTAAATCCTCCAGTGGCGGGACGGCGGTTCCGTCAGGGCTGCAATGGACAGCTCCCGGTCCGGGAGCAGGTTTCTGCCTTTTCAAGGGGCGGAGGATGCGGCGGCAGCCGCGTGTGAGAAAGAGTTGCAAGAATGGAGAAAGGAAGGAAGAAAACATGAAACATAAGAGAGTGCTGGCGCTGGCCCTCGCCGGAGTCATGCTGATCTCGGCTCTGGCCGCCTGCCACGACAGCCAGGGGGAGGGCGTGGAACTAACCGAGGTCACCTATGACCCTGCGGCGGAGATTGCGCCCTACCTGGACAACCTGCCCGAAATCCCCGAGGCGGACAAGGACTATGTGGTGGAGATGGGCTATAACAACTGTGACCACATGGTGGCCGCCATCATCGGCCAGGACACCGGGCTCTATAAGGCCCTGGGCCTGAACGTCAACATCACCAAGACCGGCCAGGTGGCCGCCGCCATGGCCTCCGGTGAGATGGTGGTGGGGTACGCCGGCTTCAGCGGCCTCATCAACAACTACAACAAGGGCGCCCGGGTCATTATGCCTGCCGGTTCCCACCTGGGCGGCGCCATGTATCTGGTGGTGAGCCCTGATGTGGAGTCCCTGGATGACGTGGTGGGCAAGACGCTGGACTTGGGGCCGGACTCCCAGTACAGCACCTTCTGGCTGGAGATCTGTGACAAGCTGGGCATCCCCTCTGACATCGGCACCTACTATCAGGGCTCCGACATGGGCGACGAGGACGCCATGATGGCCCTGCGTGCCGGTCAGCTGGACATCTTCACCTGCTGTGACCCCTATGCCTCCATTGCTGAGCAGGAGGGCTTTGGTAAAATCCTGGCCACCGCCTGGCACGCCGACGTGAAGGAGGACAAGTCCACCGGCTGGGGCATCCACTGTGGCTACTACATCAACGCCGACTTTGCCGAGGCCCACCCCGAGCTCGCCACTCGTCTGGTGCTGGCCCACTGCCTGGCCATCAAGTACATGTACCAGCATCCGTACAGCGCCGCTGAGATGTTCGCGGAGACCTTCGGCACCTCGGTGGACGTGGGCCTGCGCACCATGTACCTCAAGACCAACGCCGAGGGCCGCACCCTGTGCTGGACCATTGACGAGAGCAACATGGAGAACTATGAGCACTGGTACGACCAGCTGGGCGTGCCTGAGGAAGAGCGGACCCTGGTCACCGACGTGGATGGCTTCATGGATTTGAGCTGGCTGGACAAGTGCGGCATTGAGGATTTCCAGACCTTCATCAACGAGGAGAAGATTGACGAGATTCAGCCTGTGGGCATGAGCTATGCCGACTGGCTGTACATGGCGGAGACGGTGGACGGCATTGACCACGAGAGCACCGTGGGCAAGCTGGACAAGTGGATGGAGAACGGCAACAAGACCGAGAGCCCCATTGAGCCCTACACCGGCGACGGCGTCTATGTGGCCCCCATGCACAGCGGCGAGGAGCAGGCCGGTTAAACCAGGGTGTGTGAAATGGGCCTGAACGAATATGATCTGGAGGCCTTCGCCAACGCCAGTACGGCGGTGAGCGGTCGAAAGGCGCTGGAAGAGGCCGGTCTGCGGGTCTGCGTGATGCCCACCCCCCGGGAGGTGTCCGTCAGCTGCGGTCTGTCTCTCCGCCTGCCGGCCGAGCAGTGGCAGAACGCCAGGGCAGTGCTGGATGCGCTGGGCATTCCGCCGGAGGAGCGGCACTTTTACCGCATGGAGCACCGGGACCGCCGTCAGACGGCCCAACTTCTGGACTGATACCGCCTGAAAACCGGGCGGGGAGTGAGAGTCACTCCCCGCCCGGTTTTTGATCGGAAAAAAGAAGCAACTCTTGCATAAAAACGCCGGAGGTTCTATAATGGGCGTTACTGCGCAGCCAGATAACAGAAAGAGAGGGAGACATTGGTGTGAGTATACAGACAGCGCCCATGACTCAAGGGTCTATCGGGCAGCGGATTACCTCTTTTGCACTGCCCATTTTTCTGGGAAATCTCTTCCAGCAGATGTACAATACAGCGGATTCCCTGATTGTGGGTAATTTTTTGGGGAGCAGCGCCCTGGCGGCGGTCAGCTCCTCCGGCAGCCTCATCTTCATGCTCATCGGCTTTTTGAGCGGAATGTCCATCGGCGCGGGGGTGGTGATTGCCCGGTACTTTGGTGCGGGGGATGAGGAGAATATGGACCGCGCCATCCACACCACCGTGGCCTTCGGCCTTGCGGCCGGTGTGGTGATGACCGTGGTGGGCATGGCGCTCTCCCCTCAGATTTTGATTCTGATGGCCACACCGGAGAATGTGATGGTCAATTCTGTGGCCTATCTGCGCCTCTACTTTGCCGGTTCCCTGGGCTTTGTGATGTACAACATCTTTGTGGGTATCCTCCAGGCGGTGGGGGACAGCCGCCATCCGCTCTACTACCTCATTGTCTCCTCCCTCATCAATGTGGTGCTGGATATCACCTTTATTCGGGGCGCTGGAATGGGTGTGGAGGGGGCTGCCATCGCCACCGTCATCTCCCAGGTGGTCAGCGCCCTCTTGTGCATGACTCAGCTGCTGCGGCTGAAAACCAGCTGGCGCTTGCAGCTGCGGAAAATCCGCTTTCACGGCGCCATGCTCCGCCAGATTGTCCGCATGGGCCTCCCCTCGGGCCTTCAGAACTCAGTCATTGCCTTTGCCAATGTGGTGGTCCAGTCCAACATCAACGCCTTTGGCGAGATGGCAATGGCGGGGTGCGGCGCGTATGCCAAAATTGAGGGCTTTGGCTTTCTGCCCATCACCAGCTTTACCATGGCGCTGACCACATTCATTGGGCAGAATCTGGGGGCCAGACAGCTGGACCGGGCCCGCCGGGGGGCGCGGTTCGGCATCTGGGTCACGGTGATTTTGGCGGAGCTCATTGGGGTGGCGGTGTTTGTGTTTGCCCCACAGCTCATCGCCGCCTTTGACTCCAACCCGGAGGTCATCTATTTTGGCGTCCAGAAAGCCCGGACCTCCACCCTGTTTTTTTTCCTGCTGGCCTTCTCCCACTCCATCTCGGCCATTCTGCGGGGCTCCGGCAAGGCCATTGTGCCCATGATGGTCATGCTGACCTTCTGGTGCATTGTGCGGGTTGGGTTCCTCTCCATCACCGTGCCCCTGACCCACAGCATCCAGATGGTCTACTGGGTCTATCCGCTGACCTGGGCGCTGAGCTCCATTACGTTCCTCCTCTATTACAAAAAGGCAGACTGGCTCCATGGCCGCCTGTGAGACAGAGAACGCCCCCATTGGCGCTTCGCGCAATGGGGGCGTTGTAATTTGGGGGGATAGCAGCTGGCATAGCAAGTGCAGCTTCTCTTTAATAGAAGCACTTTTGCAGGGCGTCGCCGGTGAGGGTGGTCTTGGTGCCGTCCATGTACTCCAGCACCACCTTGCTGATGAGCAGGTTCTGAATGTCGTTGTTGTACCACATGCGGTCCCAATAGGTGACTAGGAAGATGTTGTCATAGTCTGCGGCTGTGATGGGGATGTAATCTCCATTGGGGCCGTAATAGGTCAAGTCATCAAAAATTTTGGAGATATAATCGGCGTCCCACTCGCCCAGAAACTCCCGAGGCGCCAGAACACCATAGCCGCCCGCGGTGTCATCCAGCAAATTGGTGGAGGCAGACACTTTGGCCACCGGGCCGGTCACCCAGCAGTCCGCCAGAGAGTAGCCGCGGATTTCACACTTGACCGGGTCCCATACCCGGTTGTAGGGGGTCACATAGAAGTGGGCGTATTTGATGACTTTGTTGCTCTGGTTGTTCCAGATAATATCAAAACTGATGCCGCCCACCGAATCCCGATGGCCCACCACCGGCTGGCGCAGGATGCGAATGGGGGTATTGCGGGTGATGGGGGCGGGCTTGGTCCGGGACCAGCCCTGGGACAGGTAGCTGTCCACCTGATTGGGCAACACGGAGACGGTCTGATTCTGCCCCTTATACAGCGTGACCGGAGTAGCGGCCAGGGTAAAACTGGCGCGCAGGGCGGGGTTGACCATGTTGGAGAGAATGACCGCGACCTCGGACCGGGTAATCTGCTCAAAGGGGGCAAAGGCGCGGGTGGAGCCGGTGCCGGAGAGGATGCCTGCCCGATAGAAGCGGTACACCGCGTTATAATAGTTGGAGCCTGCGGGGACGTCGGGAATGGCGTTGTCCTCCACGGTATTTTTGGCGGTGAGGGCGCTCTCCGGGAAGGCGTTGGCCAGAATCATCACAAACGCGGCCCGGCTGATGGCGGCGTTGTAGTCGGCGTAGCCCCCGGCAATGCCGTTGGCGGCGGCGTAGTCCACATAGGGCTGATACCAGGGGTTCCCCTGGGCGAACACATAGCCGTTGCCCTGATAGGTGGCGTGGAGGCGGCTGGCGATGGCCACCGTCTCTCCAATGGTCAGCTTGCCGCTGACATTGAAGAGGGTGGCGCTGGGGCCCTGCATCAGACCGTACTCATAGGCGGCCTGGACCGCGGAGGCATACCAGGCCGTGGCGGACACATCCGTAAACTGTCCGGGCGTATAGGTCTGGCTCTTTTGGAAGTTGGAGAGGCCGGGTCCCGCCGCCAGGACCGAGGACGGCAGCAACGACAGGACCAATACCAGGGCTATCAGTGCGGAACTCATTCTCTTTTTCATTATATTTCCTCCTCACATTAAAATAGGGTCTTTTCATTTTCAGTAAAGAGTTTGTCGTTGATCATATCCAGAGCAGTTTGGTGGAGCAGCCCGTGCAGAATGATGGCATCCCGCTTGTTTTTAGGGTAGAGCTGGGCATAACTGGCCTGTTTGAGCAGGCGCTGCGTCTCGTCCAGGGAGGCCTCCAGCCCAATGCACAGGCAGATAAGACGGTCCCGGGAGGGCTTGCGCCGCCCGGCAAAGACCTGGTGGAGATAGACCTCGCTCATCCCGGCCTTCCGGGCCAGTGCCGCCTTGGAGAGGTCCTTGTTCTGATAGAGCTTGGTCAGCAGCTGGCAGATTTTCTGATCGGAAAAACAGCCCCGGTTTTCCTGGAGATAGGAGTCAATATCAGGCCGGCTCATCAGCTCCTGATTCAGATCGTCGGTGGTTTTATCTTCCATACATTCCACTTCGCTTTACATTTTATTTCAGATCGGATATACTTAATGTACAATACTTTCCATTCCAATACAATATGCTCGCTGCATGGTATACAAAATTTTGGGGGGTGATTTCGATTTACACTTGGCTGTCCCATGCGCTCCAAACAGAGTATACCCGGCTCCAGGTCCTGAAGGAGAGCCCCCGCGGCAGTGTCCAATTGATTCGCCACAACCGCACCGGGCAGCGGTTCATTCTGCGGAAGTTTACCGGCAATCCCGAGGTCTATCAGAAACTGCTGGATTACACCTGTCCCAACCTGCCCACCATTTTTGAGGTGGCCCGGCAGGGGACGGAAAACCTGGTTTTGGAGGAGTATATTGAGGGGGATACCCTGGGCTTCCTGTTGCAGGGGGCCCTCTTTTCACAAGAGGAGACCAAACAGATTGTCCGTCAGGTGTGCCGGGCGCTGTGGGTGCTCCACTCCCTCGGGGCGGTCCACCGGGATGTAAAGCCGGAGAATATCATCCTGCGGGGGTCGGAGGCGGTGCTCATTGACTTTGACGCCGCCCGCTTTCACAAGCTGGAGGCGGAGAACGATACCCAGATTCTGGGCACCACTGGCTTCGCCGCCCCGGAGCAGTACGGCCTGTCCCAGTCCGATCTGCGGGCGGACATCTACGCCGTGGGCATCCTCATCAATGTGATGCTCACCGGGGAGCACCCCTCCCGCCAGCTGGCGTCGGGGAAAATGGGGCGCATTGTGGACCGCTGCACCCACGTCAACCCCCAGCGGCGGTATAAAAATGTGCTCCGTCTCATGGAGGCCCTTTGAGATGGATAGGCCGGAGAAGTCCTGCCCGTACTGCGGAGCGGAGCTGCCCGAGAAGGCCGCCTTCTGCCCCTGGTGCGCCCAGGATATTCACGCCCGCCAGAGCGTGCGCGTCTCCTCCCGCCGGTGGCGGAAGTGGCTCAAGGGGGCGGCACTCCTTGTGGTGCTGGCGCTGCTGGCGGCGGGGGTGTACGACTTGTTCACACCCGACGTGTACGACGCCTATGGGGAGCTTACTTACACCGTCAATGGAAACGCCTACCACCTGGCGGTCACCTTCCGAAACGATCCCACCCCGGAGCCGGAGTACACTGTGCAGGTGGAGGCGGAGGGAAACTATGATAGGGCGGCCAAGCTGTTTATCACCCATGTAGATACCGGGGTGGACGCGGGGCAGATGTTTGGCCAGCAAATTGAGGCCTGTTATGTCCAGGTCATCCAACCGGAGGACAGTCCATCCCCGGTGGTCTGTTTCCAGCCGGAATACCAGAATGATCCCGCCGTGGATGGCTTTCTGCTCTCGGAACTCCAGTTCACCGGCCAGAGTGCAGGTCCGGTGGAGCTGGAGTGGATTCTCAACCTGAAAAACGGCGACACCATCCATCTGCGCCAGAACCTGCGGTTTGAGCCGGTGGACACCCTGGACTACTACCCGGAGGACTACGATATGGACACCATTGAGGACCTCCAGGCCCTGGTGGAGCAGATTGAGGCGGAGGTCCCGCTGCCCACCGTGGTGCGGCTCCATCTGCCCCCGGTCCAATACGAGGGGGGACTGACCATCCAAACGCGCACCATCTACCTCTATGGCAGCGTGGACGGGCAAAACCGGCGCACGACCTTCCGGGGCCCGGTGGTGGTGGCGCCGGAGGAGGACCCCCAGGGCTATGTGGAGCACATCAGCTTTCAGGGAGACGGCGCCGGGGTTGGCCTCACCGTGGCGGCGGACTGTCATGTGGAGGACTGCTCCTTTAGCAACTGGGATGTTGGGCTGCTGATTGGCGGAGAGGACTGGGCGGACCCGGTGGGCTGTCTCTTTGAGGACAACGGCGTGGGGTTCCGCTTTGACAGCGGAGGGAGCTACTTCAACGCAAACTTATTTGAGGGCAACACGTTCCTCCGCAACGGCACCGCTGTGGAGCTGCTCCGGGTGCCCGGCGAAAAGACCATCTTCTTCCATGGCTGCCGGTTTGCCGCCAACGACACCGATCTTTTGAACCCGGCAGACCACCCCATTGACATCTCCTATGCCACATTTGAATGAAAGGGATGAGCTCCATGGAGTACAAATGCCCCCACTGCGGCGCACCTCTGCCGGAGGACGCCTCCTTCTGCCCCCACTGCGCCCAGAGTATCCGAACACGGGAAAAAGCGGATGCCCCCGTCCACCTGTGGCGGAAGGGGTTGAAATGGGTGCTCGCGCTGGTTCTGCTCGCGGCGGTGGCCGTGGCCGCTTGGGCCGTTTACCACAACAAGCCGTCCACCACATTTCCACCCGGAGAGACAACGCCTGTGATTTTGGAAGAGGACGAGAACGGCATGGTCACGGTCACGCCTGATTTGATGCAGGAATACTTTCCCACCCTCACCGGCATCAATTTTGGTACCACCAGCCAGACCAGCGAGAATATTGACGACTATCTTCTGGACAGCTTCCAGATGGCGATTCTGGTGGCCTCTCAGGGCACTGAGAGCTCGGTGGGGGAGTGGGGCCAGTACAAGGCCAGCCAGGACTCCAGCAACCGGGTGTGTCTGCTGATTTATGATGAAAACACACACCTCATGGGCTATTTTATCGGCTCCCCCACCCACCTGGGGGATGGCCGGTGGCAGATGGATGTGGTGTCCTGCGACTATGACTTTACCCAGCTCTATGAGGAGCAGCGCTCCGCCTTTGAGCAGAGCTGGCAGGAGGACTTCTCCACCTACATCCCGCCGGAGGAGCTGGAGAGCTTTGGGACCGTGTGGTTTGTGAGCGGCTACAACACCGGCCAGGGTCCGGTGCTGCGGGAGGACGACGCCCAGCTCTACTATCTGTGGCATACCCTCCACGCTCCTGACTTGGAGCAGAAATGCCGGGAAATCCAGCGTCTGGAGGAGTTCCTGCCCAACGAGGGCCGGTGGCGGTGCTACCTGTTTCTGGATGAGAACTATGAGCTGCTGGGCTACACCATGCTGGACTACCAAGGCAATGGAGGATAAGAAATGGAGCGAACATGTCCCCATTGCGGCGCGGAGTTGCCGGAAAACGCCGCCTTTTGTCCCCACTGTGCCAGGGGGATACGCCCACGAACCGAGCTAAAACAGCCCATGCTCCTGCGGAAAAAGGCGCTGCTGGCCCTGCTGGTTTTGGTGGTGGCTGTGGCGGTGGGGGGAGGTCTGCGGCTAACCCTTGCACCCAAGACCTATGACGGCTACGGGGAGGTGCGCTACGGGGACTATCAGGTGTTGCTGAGTTCGTTCAACGACCGCTTTACCCCTGCGGCGGAGATTTCCCTCCAGGGTGAGCCGGAAGGCCAGTATCGGACACCCGCCCGTCTGTTCATCAACGACACCGACAGCGGCGAGGACGCCTCAGATGCCTTTCTAGCGGAGGTGGAGGCGGTGACGGCGGAGTTTACCGGCCAGGAGGACAGCCCCTCTCCCATGCAGTGTTCCCAGCCCGACTACAACCCGGGTGTACCGGAGTGCCCCCTCATCTCTCTCATCGACTTCACTGGGGAAAGCGGCACGGCAGAGCTGATTTGGACCTTTACCATGAAAAACGGGGACACCATCCGCCTCCGGCAGATGTATCAGATTACCCCAATCCCAGTCTATGACTACTACCCGGAGGAGTATCCCATGGAGACTGTGGAGGAACTCCAGGCCCTCATCGACACCATCGACGGCCAGGTGGAGGATGTGGCGGTGGTAAATCTCCATCTGCCCGCCGTCACCTATGAGGGAGGAATCACCATCCAGGACCGGAGCATGAACCTGTATGGCTCCACAGACCAGGACGGAACGCGCACCACCTTCACAAGTCCCGTTCAGGTGCTGGAAGGCTCCGGTAATATCACCTACTTTTACGACATGGACTTTGTGGGCAGCGGCAGCGGAATTGGCCTCTCCGGCTCTGCTCCGTTCCGGGCCACCAACTGCACCTTTACCGGCTGGGAGACTGGGGTGCTCGCCTATGGCAACAGCTGGGCCAATGTCATCGGCTGTACCTTCCGGTATAACCTCATCGGCTTCCGCTTTGACAGCAATGGGGAGTATGCCAACCACTCCATGTTCAATGACAACACCTTTGTGGGCAACGATGTGGGCGTACAGCTGGACAACGTGCCCACCGATGTGACCCTCAATTTCCAGGGATCGGTGTTCCGGGACAATGGGACAAGCATTGACAACCGCTGTGAACAGCCGCTGGATACCTCACAGGCCACCTTTGCGTAGAAGAGGAGAGAGAAATATGGAACATAAATGTCCCCACTGCGGCGCGGATTTGCCGGAAAACGCGGCCTTTTGTCCCCACTGCGCCCGGAATGTCCACCCCCGGAAGAAAACAAAACAGCCCATTCCGCTGCAAAAAAAGCTGATAGTGGGCTTGTTGGCTCTGGCGGTTGTCCTCGCTGCCGGGGCGGGGCTTTGGTACGTCAACCGCCCCTATGTACCCCAAATGTATGACGGAGTTGGGGAAGTCTATTACAAGAGCGGGGAGAACACCTATCAGCTGTTGGTCGCCTGGCCCAATGACCGCTGTATGCCCGCTGCCGACATCAACCAATATGGCCGGGAGAATGATGCAACCCGGTGGCCTTCCCGGTTTTATGTCAATAACGCCGCCACCGGCGCCGACGCCTGGACAGAATTTGAATCCCTGGTGGAGCAAGTCACGGTGGAGGTCGTCCAAGACGAGAGCGCCAGTGCCCTCCTCTCCGCCACCGAACCCAGCCATGACGACTACTCCCCCGACGCCGCTATGGTGTCCTATCTGGACTTCACCGGCAGTTCCGGGGAGCCGCAGGTGGTGTGGACGGCGGAGATGAAAAACGGGGATGTGATTCGGGTGTGGCAGAATCTCCACATCACCCCCATTTTCACCCATGAGTACCACTGGCAGGACTACCCCATGAACACAGCGGAGGAGCTTCAGGACTTGATGGAGCAGATTGCGGAGGAGATTGCCCCCTCGGATGAAGTGATCCTCTACCTGCCGCCGGTGACCTATGAGGGGGATTTGGAGCTGCCTGGCCGCTCCTTTGAGTTCCACGGCTGTACCGACGGCGATCAGCGCACTATCCTGAAAGGCAGTGTCACCATGCTGGAGACGGGCAGCTACAAGTGGATCAACTACTTCTACGACATGGACTTTGTGGGGGACGGTACCAACACCGGCATCACGGCCCTTGCTAAGGTGTGGGCCATCGGCTGCACCTTCACCGGCTACCAGACCGGCCTGCTGACCCAGGGCGGCGCCTGGGTCAACGTGACAGAGTGTACCTTTACCGGAAATGAGGTGGGATTCTTCTTCAACAGCACCGGACAATCTGCCACCGATGACCGCTATTTTGACAACACCTTCACGAATAACGGCACCGCTGTGCTGCTCATGAGCGTACCCACCGACATGACCCTCTACTTTGACGGCACCACTTTCTCCGGCAACGGCACCGACATCGACAACCGGTGCAATCACAGTTTGGACACCTCCAACGCCCAATTTTCCCGGTAAGTTTCCAAAGCTTGACGCCCAGACGGATTTCAGAGCCGTCTGGGCGTCTCTGTTTGCGGTAGTCAGGTGGCAGAGGGGGAGGCGGGAGCGTCCGCGAACTGCCGCCCGGTGTGGTCAATGGTATACGGCTGGGGGAGGATGAGCTGGGAGATGGGGACAAAGGTATACCCCTCCTGCAAGAGCTTCTCCAAAATCGCGGGGAGAGCCTCCGGGGTGTGGAGGGCCGCGTTGTGGAAGAGGACAATGGAGCCGGGGCAAACCTTGGAGGTCACCCGCTGGGTGATCTCACTGGCGGGGATCTCCTTCCAGTCCAGACTGTCCACATCCCACTGGATGGGCTCCATGCCGATGGAGCGGATGGCGGAGATCACCTGGTCGTTGTACTCCCCGTAGGGCGGGCGGATTAGGGTGGGGCGCACACCGGTGACAGCCTCAATCTTGTCGTTGCAGGCCTCCACTTCCGCACAGATCTGCTGGGCGGAGAGGGAGTTGAAATGGGGGTGGGTGTCGGAGTGGTTCATCACCTCATGCCCCGCGTCGTGGAGGGCCTTGACCGACTCGGGGTATTTGTCCACCCACTGTCCCACCACAAAAAAGGTGGCCTTGACCTGATACCGGCCCAGAATGTCGATAAGCTCCTGGGTGTCCTCGTTCCCCCAGGGTGATGGGAGATTGCGGCAGAGCTGCCGCAGGAGGTTCTGCACAGTGATGCGGGAAGCTGGCAAAAGACGCCCACAAGATACGGCCAGACAGGTGGTGTTGGGAGGGACTGAATATCTCCGGCCGGTGTTCACATACAATCCATATGAACGGGGCATTGAGCCATCTGCGCATGGGGCGGAAAGGAGGGGCGGTTATGGAGGTATGGAACACGGCTGGCTATCTGCGCCTGTCGCGGGAGGACGGAGACAAGTCGGAGAGCGACAGCATTGCCAACCAGCGCAAGCTGCTGGAGCAGTATCTGGAGGCCCACCCGGAGCTGCATCTGGTGGCATTCTACCAGGACGACGGCTACACCGGCACCAACTTTGACCGCCCCGCTTTCCGCCGGATGGAGGCAGACATTGCGGCGGGAAAAATCAACTGCGTGCTGGTAAAAGATTTGTCCCGGTTTGGCCGCGACTATATTGAGATGGGGCGCTATCTGGAGCGGGTCTTTCCCGCACAAAACGTGCGGTTTATTGCCATTAATGACCATGTGGACAGTGTCCAGGGGCATTACGATATGCTCCTGCCTATGAAAAACATCTTCAATACCCAATATGCCCGCGACATCTCGGACAAGGTCCGCTCTGCCATCCACACCAAACAGCAGCGGGGAGAATTTGTGGGGGCCTTCCCCAGCTATGGCTATCAGAAGGATTTGGCCAACCACAACCATCTGGTCATTGACCCCCCTGCGGCCCAGGTGGTACGGCAGATTTTTGAGCTCTTTGAGCAGGGGTGGGGCAAAATCAAAATCGCCAAATACCTCAACGCCGAGGGAATTCCAAGCCCCAGCGAGTATAAGCGGATTTTGGGGGAGCGCTACCACAATGGCCGGAAAATCGAGCAGACCACCTACTGGACCTATGCCACCATTCACCGCATTCTGCAAAATCAAATTTACGCAGGCCATATGGAACAGGGGCGAAATTACCGCCCCACCATGCACGGGAAAGCCGTCCAGCTGGATCGCTCCAGCTGGACGGTTGTCCCCGATACCCATGAGGCCATCATCGGGGCGGACCAGTGGGAGCGGGTCCAGGCCCTGCTCCACAAGCGGACCCGGCAGCTCAGCTTTGAGCAGAATCAGAGCCCCTTTGCCGGGTTTCTCCGCTGCGGGGACTGCGGGCGGGCGATGGTCAAAATGAAGTGTGGAGGGGGAACCTATTACTGCTGCGGCTCCTACAAGCGATATGGCTCTACGGTATGTACCAGGCACAGCATCCCCCATAACATTCTAGAGCAGATTGTACTGAAGGACCTGAACCAGATCATTGCGTCGGTACAAAACCTCAAGGCTCTGGCGGAGGAGACGGAACAGACAGCGGCCAAAGGGAGCTTTGGGGATTACGAGCGTCTGGAGGGAGGATTAGAGCGTCTCTACCGGCTGAAAAAGTCGGCTTATGAGGATTACCGGGACGGATTGCTCCGCCGGGAGGATTTTCTGCGCTATCAGGCGGACTACGAACGGCAGGAGGGGGAACTGACGGCCCAGCTTCAACAGCTGGAGCAGTCACAGGGGAGGCACCCACGCCCCCACCCCTGGGTCCAGTCTCTGCTCCAGGATGGGAAGCTGACGAGTCTGGACCGTGTTACCGTGGTGGAGACAGTTCAGCAGATTCTGATTTTTGAGGATGGAAACATTGAGATTACATATGCCTTCTCCAATGAACGGGGGATTTTGAGCGAATGAGGGAGTTTTGTTTTCTCTTCCCAGCAACAAAGATACCCCCGACACAGGTTTTCTACCTGTGTCGGGGGTATTTGGCTGATGTAGGCTTTAACGATGCTCGTTACCGTATGGCCAAAAAAGCAGACTTGGAACCATTAGGATTTTCGGCCTTTGTTCGGCCACAGCAGAAGAAGGGCTGCCCCAAGGCTGACAATTGCGCCAACCAACCACAATTCCTTCTTGTCTTTTACTCCTGTTTTCGGAATGGACGACTGGTTACGGCTGGAATCCGAAACGGTTTCCGAGAAAGACAACTCCTCTGACAAATGGAGGTCGTTTTCTGACTTGGAGATGTTGGCGGTCTCCGATGCTTCGTGCTGTTGCGTAAGATTCGAGTCTTCTGGATTCTCGTTATCTCCTGGGTTATCTGGATGCTCACGGTCATCCAAGCTGTCCGGACTTCCTGTGTCTCCCAAGCCGCCCGGATTTTCGCTCTCTTCCGAGTCACCCGGATTTTCGCTCTCTTCCAAGTTGTCTGGGGTTTCGCTTTCTTCCGAGTTGCCCGGATTGCCACTGCCACCCGAGCCGCCCGGGTTGCTGCTGCCTCCTGAGCCGCCCGGATTGCTGCTGCCTCCTGAGCCGCCTGGGTTGTTGCTGTCACCCGAGCCACCCGAATTGCTGCTGTCACCCGAGCCGCCCTGGTTGCCGCTGTCTCCCGAACCGCCTGGGTTTTCGCTGTCACCCGAGCCGCCCGGCTTGCCGCTTTCTTCTGAACCGCCCGGCTTCTCGCCATCTTCGGAGCCGCCTGGTGTTTCGCCGTCTCCAGGCTTTTCGGCATGAATGAGGATGGTTTCGGTTCCACTGTTTGGAGTAACAGAGATCTCTTCCGGTGGTTGGTATCCATCTGGCATTTGATCCTCATCTGGAAGAATGAGATATTCTTTCTTGGGATCTAGCCCGTCAATCATCAATTCACCGTCCCGGTTGGGGTGAATGGAGTGGTAGATCGGTTCACCCAGGGGTTCTGTGCCCTCCGGTTTCTCATAGACCAAAAATGTAAATTCGGTAATTTTCCATGGGTCAGACCGATCGTCTGACTCCATTTTGACATCAACGACCACTCGACCGCTATTGTCCTGGGTCAGTTCCGTGTTTTCAATGGTAATGGCAGAACCCATACTCCCAGTGGTGGAAATCTCATGCCAAGTGCGGTCCAGCAGATAACCGTCCGGTACGGCAATCTCCTTGATATAAACGGTAGATATCCCCTTTAGGACACTCTTTGGTACAGACAGGACACAGATGCCGTCCTTGCCGGTTACTCCGCAAACTGCCAGAGAGGACTCGTCATCTTTGACCGTATAGAGACCAAATTCAGCATCGGACAACTTTTTGGACGGATCATCACGGTCTACCTTCTCCACAGCAACGGAGAAATATTGAGCGGCAGGCGGACGGAGCTTGACCCCCACCGTAACACGGACCTCCACTTCTGCACCGGCAGTGCCAAAAGAGCCGCTGCCCGCTTGCAGATTGCTTCCTTCCAGCGCAATCTGATTATTCAGTGCGGTGTTGGCTTGCACTACATAGGCGGTATAGGTCAGATAATAAGACCTTGTGGGATCTGGAATACGGATGCGCAGCTGATTTTCCCAGGAGTCAAAGGAGATATCTGGTGCATCAATGATAGCTCCCTGCTTCACCACAGGGGTATATGTGTGATTGGAAGAGCTGGGCTTGGCAGCGGTTCCCACCGAACCTTCATACAGCTTCACACTCTCCATATCCAGCACCAGTCCAGAATCCAAGGTATCCACCAGATACACACCGTCCTGGGCGTTTTCCACCAGCTTTTCCAGGTCCATGCCCAGGGGATTGAGCTTTACCGTATAGGTCACTGCTTTGCTTCCGCTAACATCTGTGACACCGCTGCTGGTTTTGGTGAGAAGCTGGTTGACCAGTTTCGCTGTTTCACGGGCAGTGGCGGTGTTGAGCCACGGGCTTCCTGCGGCCGCTTCATTTTTCACAAACAGCTTGGCTGTGTTGGTGAAACTGGAGGTTGTCTGCGTCAGTTGGTCCACATCTACCTGCACATCAAATTGAATCCGACAGAATTTTGTGACTTGCTCCAAGGAGAGGATCAAGGTGTTGCTGTCCGGTGTATACACGACCTGCTGCTCCGAGAGGGGCTCCAGTACCGGATTGGCGCCTTTTTGATAGCCAATTCTGGCAGAGCCAGACACATAGCTCATTCCAGCAGGGAGAGATTCTTCGATTTTGATCTCCCCCAGATTTGCTTCTCTCTCATTCAGGTAGAGTTCCCATGTCAAGGTTTTGCTTGTCGGATTGTAAGCGTTCATGGGCCATTTCCGTAACACAGTTCCACCCGTTACCGTGAGATAACCGGAGGCGAACACAGATTCCGCCAACGGTGTATCATCAATCTTGGTGTCGCCGGCAGCCAGGCCAACCGTATTTTCATACCGATAATTGGATTTATTTCCGGCCCAAACGGA
>DXDX01000044.1 GCA_019115265.1 Candidatus Flavonifractor merdigallinarum
ACCACGGACAAGGGCGACTTCCCCGCCGTGTTTTTTGTCAAGCGGAGCACAAAGTATCTGGAGCGGATCGAGCAGCTTTATCAGATCTTTCACGCCAACCATATCCCCTGGTCTACCGTATGCGCGGCCTACCTCTACAAGATGTTCGATGTTTACCTGTCGGACGTGGAGGGGCTGGACGCGGCCTGCGGGGATGAGGTCCAGGCTGTATCCGTAGACTTCGGCGCCTACGATCCCTTTCTCCACCGGGGGATGGTCCCCCTCTGGAACCTGAGCCGGGTGGAGGTGAGCACCAGCATGTACCCCTCCCCCTGCGCGGATCATGTTCACTATGAGCACCGCATCTTCGCCCACCGGCTGGCGCCGGGCTGCCACTACCTGGTGGCCGGCCTGGACCGCCCCCTGCAGAATGTACGGCTGGTGGATGGAGATATGCTCATTACCTGCCAGGAGCGGGGGCCGGTGAGCTGGGACCTGCTCCAGCTCAATCCCAGTTCTCAAAAGCTGCGGTATGAGTATGAGCCGCTGGTCAACCAACCGGCCGACAGCTTCGCGTCGGATCTGAACGCGCTTTACCAGCAGGGGGTCAAGACCCGGGGGGAGCTTCGGCGCGTTATCCTGAGCTACGGATATGATGACGTGGTCTCGTTCCGCCGGGTAGAGCTGGGCGTCAAGATCCCGCCGGAACCGGAAACCTATGATATGGACCGTTTCATCACCGATAAGCTGCGGCGGAAAGAGGCGCGGGAGACGATGCTGCTCCATTTCAGCGCGGCTGACCCGGACAACTATCTGAATCTGGATTTGATGAGCTTTCTGGTGACCAAGGCACAAAAGCTGTTCTCGGAGTATGTCTGTGTCGGGATCTTGGACGCTTAGGCAAAGTGGTGTTGTGGTATGAATTATATTTGGGAGATATTGCTGCGGGCCCGGGCCGGGGGCGTGCCGGATCAGGAGCTGTTTTTCGCCCAGGCTAAAGAGTGCAGTCCGTGGTACGAGCAGTCTTTCCCCTGCCTCAACGAGGACACGGTGACGGGGCCTGTGGTGGAGATCAACAGCTTATACCGGTTTTCAGCGGTTTTTCAGGAGCTGCTTCACGAGATGGGGGATTCCGAGTACCTGCGGTTCCTGTTTGACGCCGCCGTCCACGTCCTGGCAGCGCAGGAGACCATGATGGGGCTGAGTAAGCGGGACTTCTATGTGCAGAAGCTGCGCCGGGACCTGCTGGCGGGAGAGTTCTGCGGCTCTGTGGCGCAGACGGTCCAGGCATTTTCCGACGACCGGCAGCGCGGGGTGGCCTCACTGCTCCTGATGCAGTATGAGACCGGCTCCTCCCTGCTCATGTACCGCAAGGCACTGACTTACTTTTACCCGGACGCCATGCTCTATCAGCTGAAGGCCCACCCGGAACAGCTCCTGCTCTACCTGGGGCTGACCGACGCCGACCGGCAGACGGTGCAGATGCTGGAGGACCTGTTCCTCCCCCTGCAGTACCAGGTGCGCATTTTCTGGACAAAGCACTTCGGCGTCTGGGATGTGGAGGCGTCCCTGGTAATGGATGAAATTGAGATTTACTGACGAGACCTGACAGAGGCGGTGTGGAAGTTGAGCAAGTATTCCTATACATATAACCGAAACGCGGGCGTGAAAGAGGAGCGGCGCTACTATACCCGGGAGGAGCTGGAGCTGATGACCACCTATCAGCTCCGGGACATCTGCTACCGGGAGCGCATCATCAACGGCATCCACGCCCCGCTGGATAAGGACGTGCTGATCCGTGAGATCCTGCGCTTTCGCGGGCGCGCCGACAGGCTCTTTATCACGCGGGACTCCGAGGAGGGGATGGAGCGCCTGAGCTCCCTGCTCTCCACCGCCAAGCTGAACCTGGTGAACACCGCCCTGCAGGGCTGCGCCAAGCTGATTGTGTATGGCGGGATTTCTGTAGAATACTTTGACCGTTATACGATTGGTTATCACAAGGAGCTGGCGGACACCAACGCGCTGCTGGTCAGCGGAGGGGAGATCTGCGCCATCTTCAATCTCCGGACGTATGAGAGTGAACCGGAAAAGCTGTTTATCACTAAGTCCGCGGAGCTGACATGCCGGGAATCCACCATCCGGAACTATACCCTCTACTGCATGGATCGGAAGCAGTCCGACCTGCTTTACCACATCTACCAGGGCGACGCGGCCATCGTGCCGGAGCACCTGACTTTCCGCACCGTCTCCGTCCTGAATTTTGAAGTGCGCTCCCTGCTGGAGAGCCGGACGCCTTTGGCCATCGACTTTGGTTCCTCCAACACCACCGCGGGCGTCTATCTGGACAACGCCTACTTTGAGCAGCTGGCCGGCGACCCCATCACCCAAATGCTCAAGCGGGATCAGGTCAACTATGTATCCTACCTGGATGTTGAGCACAAGGACGCGGAATCCCTGATCCTGCCCAGCGCCGTGGCGGTGGTGGGAGTGAAGGGGGATGAGATCCAGTACCGGTTCGGCTATGAGGCCAGGCGGCTGTTCCATCTGAGCTACATCGACGAGGGCTTTTGCGTGTTCTACGACCTGAAGCGGTGGGTGGGCGATGCGGACCGGCTGGAGGAGGTGGTAGACCGGGAGGGGCACCGCAGCTTCGTTCCCCGCAAGGAGATTATCCGGGTCTATTTGGAATACGTGATTGAATGCGCCCGCCAGCGGTTCAAGTGCAATTTCAAGTCCATCCACATTTCCGCGCCGGTCAAGCAGAAGCCGATCTTCATCCAGTTGTTCCAGGAGCTTTTGCCCGGCTACCGGCTGGAGAGCGAAAACATGCTGGACGAGGGCGTGGCCGTCCTCTACAACACGATTTCCACCTTGATCAAGGAGAAGCAGTATAAAGACGGCGCCACCTACCGCGCACTTATCATCGACTGCGGCGGCGGCACCACCGACCTGTCCTCCTGCCGCTTCCGGATCACAGACCGCCGGGTGGCCTACCAGATCGACATTGCCACCGCCTACGAAAACGGGAACACCGACTTTGGAGGCAATAACCTGACGTTCCGGGTCATGCAGCTTCTGAAGCTGTCCCTGGCCCGCCAGCTGGGCGGCGACGATCTCCCGGACACGGACGAGCTGATCCGGGCCTTTGATATTGACGTGTTCCGCACGGTGGACCGGCAGGGAGTGGACAGCGTCTACGCGGAGCTGGACCGGGCCTACGCCCAGGCGGAGCGGGTGATCCCCACCCGGTTCCGGGACTACGAGCACAGGAGCCGGGCGGACTACTACGCAGTCAAGAACAACTTCTACTTCCTGTTCGAGACGGCGGAGCGGATCAAGACCAGCTTCTACAGCCACGCCAACATACTGCGTATGGCCGTGTCCAGCATCCCGGTCCAGGAGACCGCGACGGAGTGTATGCTGGTGGACCGATGGAAGCTGTCCGCGTTCCAAGGCAAGAGCGGCGCCCTGGAGGTGCTCAAAGACATCCCCACGGCCTACATCAACATCTATGCCCTCAACCTCCTGCTGCGGGCGGACATTTACGGTATCGTCCGGCAGTTTATGGAGGGCCCCTATAAGGAGGGGGAGCTTCCGGAGTACAGCATCCTGCGCCTCACCGGCCAGTCCTGCAAGATCGACATCTTCCGGGACGCGCTGAAAGAGTTTATCCCCGGGAAGGTCATCAAGTCCTCCCGGAGCGACCAGGGCCAGCAGGACTACGAGCTGAAGCTCATCTGCCTGAACGGGGCCATCGAGTATCTGAAAGACAAAATGTTTGGGTATGCCGATGTGAGGATCACCCATGAGCAGGCGGCCTTCCCCTATATGGTCACCGCCTTTACCCACACCAACCAGGAGGTCACCCTCATCCACAGCCTGGACCGGGAGAACACAAGCGGCTTCATCTCCCGCAACATGGCCGACCTGACGCTGAAGCTCTACCTGAAAGACCTGGAGGGGCGGCAGAGGTATATTTACAACTGTTCCTGTGACCCCGACAAGTTCAGCAACCAAAAGGCAGAGGAGATCGTGGCCCGGTACAGCGGCCAGATCCGGCAGGATGACCTGGATGATATTGTGGACCGGGAGCTGAAATTCTTCATCCTGGCAGACGAAAACCGCTGGGGCTTTACGGTGGTGCCGGTGCTGCGCCGGGAAGGGCAGCTCCAGCTCGGGCCGGACCAGTTCTTCCGCTTTGAGACGGAGGGCTGGGTCACCAACTTCTTTGACGGGACAAGATAAGGACCGCGGCCGGCCGGCTCCGTCCGCCATAAGCGCACTGGGCCGGCCGATGGAGGCCGCGCCAGTTGGCTGGATAGCAGAATAGCGGCAGACCGCAAAAGGGGATGATCTGTGATGGTCACAATCGACTACACCGGCCTGCGCCTGACGGGGGCGCTGTGCATCAACCGCCTGACGGCCCTGGAGCTCCATGTGGGCGTGAATGAACACGGCTGGGCTGTGGTGGAGGGCGAGGCGGGTGAGAACGCCCTGGAGCAGCTTCAGGGCGCTGTGGCGGGCCGGGAACAGGTCATCATGGTGCGGGATGAAACCGGCGCGGAGCAGCCCCTGTTCGCCGGTGTGATCCGTTCCGCCGGCCTCATTACCTATGGCGGCTACAACCGCTTCCGCATCGAGCTCCAATCCGGGACCATCCAGATGGACCAGGTGAAGCGGAGCCGGAGCTTCCAGGACGTGGCCCAGACCTACAGCCAGGTGGCCCAGCGGGTGGCGTCCGGGTA
>DXDX01000045.1 GCA_019115265.1 Candidatus Flavonifractor merdigallinarum
GGGTGATTTCGGTGTGTCCTATGTCAACCGCCACGAGGTCACCAGCGAGATCGGGAGCCGCTTCCCCATCACCGTGACGCTGGCCATCACCAGTACCCTGCTGGCGGGCCTGCTGGGGATTCCGCTGGGGATTATCGCGGCCTATAAGCAGTATGGCCTGCTGGACAATGTGGCCACCGTCTTTTCGCTCATCTTCCTGGCCATGCCGGAGTTCTGGCTGGCGCTGATGCTCATTATCACCTTCGCCCTCAATCTGGGCTGGTTCCCGCCGTCGGGCTGGTATGGGGTGGAGTACATGGTGCTCCCCATTCTGGCCACCGGCACCGGGTGCATCGCCGGTATCATGCGCACCACCCGCTCCAATATGCTGGAGGTCATCCGGCAGGACTACATCCGCACCGCCCGTGCCAAGGGCCTCAAGGAGCGCACCATCATCTGCAAGCACGCCCTGCGCAACGCCCTGATTCCCGTCATCACCCTCATGGGGCTGCAATTTGGCAAGATGCTGGGCGGCGTGTTCGTCATCGAAACCATCTTTGCCATTCCCGGCCTCGGAAAGCTGCTGGTGGACGCGTGCAGCATCAAGAATATCCCCATTGTACAGGGCGGCGTCATCTGCATCGCGGTGGTCTACGGCCTGGTCAATCTGGCGGTGGACATCCTCTATGGCTTTGTGGACCCGCGGATTTCCTCTCTGTACAAGAAAGCGAAGAAGGAGGCGTAATCCTTGAAAAAGACCCAGAAAAAGAGCCTTTGGGCCGATGCGTGGAAGCGCCTTCTGAAAAACCGCCTGGCCATTGTGGGCCTGGTGGTGCTGGGGCTGTTTATTGTCATGGCCATTTTTGCCGACTTCATCGCGCCCTATCACTACGCCGAGCAGCATTTGGACAAGACATTCCTCTTCCCCTGCAAGGAGTTTCTGCTGGGGACGGACGATTTGGGACGGGACATCCTCTCCCGCCTCATCTACGGCGCCCGCATCTCGCTGCAAATCGGCTTTGTCTCGGTGGCCATCTCGGTGGCCATCGGCGGCGCCCTGGGCGCGGTGTCCGGCTTCTATGGCGGCATGGCGGATAACATCATCATGCGCCTGATGGATATGATGCTGGCCATCCCCAGTGTGCTCATGGCTATCGTCATCGCCTCGGTGCTGGGCAGCGGCATGGGCAATCTGATGCTGGCCATCGGCATTTCCTCGGTGCCCAGCTACGCCCGCATTGTCCGCGCCTCCATCCTCTCCGTCCGGGACGAGGAATTTATTGAGGCGGCCCGGCTGTCCGGCTGCTCCGATCTGCGCATCATCCTCCGCCACATCTTCCCCAATATCCTGGCTCCCGTCATTGTGCAGGTGACGCTGAGCATGGCGCTGGCCATTCTGAGCGCCTCCGCCCTGAGCTTCCTGGGCCTGGGCGTGTCCGCGCCGCTGCCGGAGTGGGGGGCCATGTGTGCCGCCGGGCGCAACTACATCCGCGGCTACTGGTATATGGTCACCTTCCCGGGCCTCACCATTGCCATTGTGGTGCTGGCCCTGAATGTGCTGGGCGACGGCCTGCGGGACGCACTGGACCCGAGAATGAAGAAGTAAGGGGGGAGCGCCATGAGCAAGCAACTGGAAATCAAGGACTTGTATATTGACTACCACACCGATGACGCCACCGTCCACGCCGTCAACGGCATCAGCTTTTCCCTGGAACAGGGGGAGTGTCTGGGCCTGGTGGGGGAGACCGGCGCGGGCAAGACCACCACAGCGCTGGGCATTCTGCGCCTGCTGCCCAAGCCCCAGGGGCAGTATAAGGGCGGAGAGATTCACTTTAACGACATCGACCTTCTGAGCATTGGAGAAGAGGCCATGCGGAACATCCGGGGCAAGGGCATCTCCATGATCTTTCAGGACCCCATGACCTCCCTCAACCCGGTGCTCACCGTGGGGGAGCAGATTGCCGAGGTGGTGCGCAACCACGAAAAATGCTCCAAAAAAGAGGCCCAGGCAAAGGCGAAGGCCATGCTGGAGAAGGTGGGCATCCCCGCAGAGCGCAGCGAGGAGTACCCCCATCAGTTCTCCGGCGGCATGAAACAGCGGGTGGTGATCGCCATCGCGCTGGCCTGTAACCCGGAGATTCTCATTGCCGACGAGCCCACCACCGCCCTGGACGTGACCATTCAGGCCCAGGTGCTGGAGATGATGCGGGGCTTGAAGGAGGAGTTTCACACCTCCACCATCCTCATCACACACGATCTGGGGGTGGTGGCGGAGATGTGCGACACCGTGGCCATCATGTACAGCGGCCAGATTGTGGAGTACGGCACCCTGGAGGAGATTTACGACCACACCATGCACCCCTACACCATCGGACTCTTTGGCTCCATTCTCGATTTGAAAAAGGATGTGGACCGCCTCCAGCCCATTCCGGGGATGATTCCCGACCCCTCCAACCTGCCCCCCGGCTGCCCCTTCCAGACCCGCTGCCCCCACGCCACAGATCGCTGCCGCCAGGAAAATCCCCCGCTGCACGCGGTGGGCGGCAGCCACACGGTGCGCTGCCATCTGGTGGAGAAAGGAGGAATGGCCTAATGGAACAGCTGTTGGAAGTCCGGGACTTGAAAAAATACTTCAAAACCCCCCGCGGAATGCTGCACGCGGTGGACGGCGTCAACTTTTCCATCCCCAAGGGCAAGACGTTGGGCGTGGTGGGGGAGAGCGGCTGCGGCAAGTCCACCCTGGGCCGTGTGATTGTCCATCTGCTGGACGCCACCGACGGCACTATCCTCTATCAGGGGCAGGACATCACCCACCTGAACAAGGGGCAGATGAAAGAGATTCGCAAGGATATGCAGATGATTTTCCAGGACCCCTTCTCCAGTCTCAACCCCCGCATGACCGTGGCGGAGAGCATTGAAGAGCCGCTGAAGAATTACCGAATCTGCGCCAGCCGGGACGAGCTTTCCCAGCGGGTGTCGGAGATTATGGAGACGGTGGGCCTGGCTGAGCGTCTGGCCGGCTCCTATCCCCATGAGTTGGACGGCGGCCGGCGCCAGCGCATCGGCATTGCCCGCGCCCTGGCCCTGGGACCCAAGTTCATTGTCTGTGACGAGCCGGTTTCCGCCCTGGATGTGTCCATCCAGGCCCAGATTCTCAACCTGATGATGTACCTCCAGGAGGAGAAGGGGCTCACCTATCTGTTTATCACACACGATTTGAGCGTGGTGAAGCACATCTCCGACGAGATTGTGGTCATGTATCTGGGCAACGTGGTGGAAAAGAGCTCCACCCAGGAGCTCTTTGAGGAGCAGCTCCACCCCTATACCAAGGCACTGCTCTCCGCTATTCCGTCGGTAGACATCCACAACCGGTCCCAGCGCATCGCTATGAAGGGGGAGATTACCTCCCCCATCGACCCCAAGCCCGGGTGCCGCTTTGCGCCCCGCTGTCCCCACGCCACCCCCCAGTGCTTCAGCGCCGCGCCGGCACTGACGGAGGTGCGGCCCGGCCACTTTGTGGCCTGCCATCTGTGCAAGTAACTGACGCGGTTTGAAGAGAAAGGAAGCAGATCGGATGAAAGGCGTCTTTTTAAGTGAGATTACCAGCGAGGAGGCCCAGTCCCTCATCCACGAGAACAGCATTGTGGTCCTGCCTATCGGCGGCGGGGTGAAGGAGCACGGCGGCCATCTGCCCATGGGCACCGACTACTTTGTCACCGACTGGCTGGCCAAGCAGGTCACCGAGCGGTGCGAGGTGGTGACCCTTCCCACCCTGCCCTATGCCTACTTCCCCGCCTTTGTGGAGTGGAAGGGCTCGGTCAGCGTGGAGGCGGAGCACTTCTCCCACTTTGTGGAGGATATTTTACACAACTACATCCGCTTTGGGGTGAAAAAGTTCCTCATCATTGACGGCGGCATCTCCACCCACATCCCCCTGATGATCTCAGCGGCCACTCTGGGCAACCGCTACGGCGTGAAAGTGGCGGTGTCCTGCTGTGCCGGTCTGGGGCAGGAGGTGGACGACGCCCTGTGTCAGCAGGCTAAGGGCGGACACGGCGACGAGGCGGAGACCTCCACCATGCTCTATATCCGGGAGGATTTGGTCCACATGGACAAGACAGTGGAGGAGTATTTCAGCCAGATGGAGACGGTGGTGCGCAACGGCATCAAAAAAATCTATCTCCCCGGCCACGCCGACACCCCCCACGGCACCAACGGCAACAGCACCCTCGCCACCAAGGAGAAGGGAGAGGCCATGATGTGGGCCAAGGTGGACGATTTGGTGGCGTTTTTGGAGGAATTCAAAGAATTGAAGGTTTAAATGGATATGGAGAGACATGAGATGGACCGGGGGGACGTGTTTTCCCCCTTCGAAAGCGGCAACGCGCCGGTGCTCACCCGCGGCAGCGGCGCCACCCTGCTGGACCAGGAGGGGCGGGATTACCTGAACTTCCACGAGATGACGGTATGTCTGGGGGAGGGCAATGAGGCCTATACCCGGCGCATTAAGGACGCCCTGGACCAGGGCGTCCTGACCACCAAGGGGCGAAATTTATGCAAAGAGGCTCTGGTGGAGCGGCTCATTGCCTCCACCCAGGGGCAGTTTCCCCATGTGCTGCTGGCCAGCTCCGGCTCGGAGGCGGTGGAGTGGGCGGTCAAGTTCTGCCACAAGCTCACCGGGCGCAGTGAGACGGTGACCTTCTGGAACAGCATCCATGGCCGTACTCAGCTCAGCTCCAACCTCTCCGGGCTGCCCCGGCGCAAGCAGGGCTACGGCCCCATTGAGGGGGGACATGTCTATGCGCCCTATCCCCGGTGCAGCCGGTGTCCTCTGAGCGGGAACGGCGGCCCGTGCGGGTTTGCCTGCCTGGAGATTTTGAAGCAGAAAATCCGCTATGAGTCCACCGGCGACATCGCCGCCGTGCTCATTGAGCCGGTACAGGCCTACGCCAATATCTTCCCCCCGGCGGGCTTCCTCCAGGCGCTGCGGGAGTGGACCCGGCAAGAGGGCATTCTCCTCATCTTTGACGAGGTGCAGAGCGGCATGGGCCGCAGCGGCAGCCTGTACCGCTATCAGGCCGAGGGGGTGGTCCCCGATGTGCTGCTGCTGGGGAAGGCCCTGGGCAACGGGATGCACATTGCCGCCGCCCTCTTCCAGGAGGTGCCGGACCAGGCGGACCGGGCGGCGGCCTTTGGCGGCAGCGCCGACGAGAAGCTGGCCTGTACCGCCGCCAGCTATGTGCTGGAGACACTGACGGAGGGAGGCCTCCTGGAGCACATCCAGGCGGCGGGCCGCCATCTGCATAGCGGTCTGGAGCAGCTGCAAATGCGATTCCCCGCCATGACTCAGCTCTGGGGAGAGGGCCTGGCTCTGGGCTTTGAGCTGGAGAGTGTGGATATAGCCAAAGCGGTGCATCAGCATCTGCGCCAGGAGCGGGTCTACACCTCCCTCAATGAGAGGGCGATTGTGCTCAAACCGGTGTACACCGTCAGCGAGGAGGAGATTGAGAAATTCCTCCACCGCCTGGAGCGGGCGCTCTGTGCGGTGACACCTGTCCAGAAGGGGGCGTAATCCCTTGAAAATTACCATTCTAACCGACAACGAGGTGCCCATTGGACAGCCCTGTCAGGGGGAGCCGGCCTTCAGCGCCCTGGTGGAGGGGGAGCGGAAAATCCTCTTTGATGCCGGACAGAGCGGCCTCTTCCTTCGCAATGCCCAGCATCTGGGACTGACGCTGGAGGATGTGGACACAGTGGTCATCTCCCATGGACATGACGACCATATCGGCGGCCTCTACTACCTGATGGAGCACTTCAAGCTCCGGGGCATTACCCGCCGGCCCACCTTGGTGCTCCACCCCTGGGCACTGGCCCACCGGGTGCTGGACGGGGCGGCCACTGGAAATGTGCTGACCCGGGCGGCGCTGGAGACTTATTTTGATTTGGTGGTCACCGACCAACCCTATTCGCTGGGGAAAGACCTCTATTTCCTGGGAGAGATCCCCCGGCTCTGCCCCTTTGAATACGCCCCCAACCGGGCCATGGTGCTCCGGGAGGAGGGCTGGGTGCAGGACACCCTGCCCGATGACACCGCTTTGGCCTACCGCTCCCCGGAGGGGGTTGTGGTGCTCACCGGCTGCGCCCACGCGGGAGTGTGCAACACCATCCAGCAGGCTCAGGCGGTCACAGGAGAAGAGCACATCCGGGACGTGGTGGGGGGCTTTCACCTGCTCAGGCCCGCAGCGGAGCGGATGGAGAAAACCCTGGACTTTGTCCAGTCGGTGGGGGTGGAGGAGATGCACCCCTGTCACTGTACCAGCTTCCCGGCCAAGGCGGCGCTCAGCGGCGTCTGTCAGGTGAGTGCGGTGGGCTGCGGCAGTGTGCTGGAGTACCACTAAAGCAAACAGGTGCGCCGCCGGACGAATGCCGTCCAGAGGCGCACCTTGTTGTTTCTGATGCTCTATTTGCTGATGGGGGCGAACTGGGCCCGGGTGAGGCTGGCCAGATCGCCGGGGGCCAGTTCCACCTGGGCGCCGATTTTCCCGGCGCTGACCACCATGGTCTCCAGACCCTGGGCGCTCTCGTCCAGTACGGTGGGGAACTGCTTTTTCATCCCCAGCGGGGAACAGCCCCCGTGGATATAGCCGGTGAGGGGGAGAAGCTCCGCCTGGCGGATCATCTCAATGGACTTTTCCCCCACCGCCTTGGCGGCGGCCTTCAAATCCAGCTCCCGGCTCACTGGGACCACAAAGACATAGTACTGTTTGCCCGCGCCCCGGGTCACCAGCGTCTTGAATACCCGCTCCAGAGGCCGGTCAATGAGGGCGGCCACGCTGCGGCCATCCACCGCCCCGTCGGGGCAGGCGTAGAAGTGGGGGGTGTAGGGCACCTTCCGCTGTGTGAGAAGGCGCATGACATTGGTTTTTTCCTGTGACATGGTGTATCGCTTCCTTGCTTTTTCCCCCAAACGGGGGTATGCTGTTTGATGAAACTACCTTACCACAGAACAGGAGTGATTGCAATGGACTTCCAATCCTATCTTCCCGCCCTGAAAGAATATTCCCTCACCCTGCTGGGCGTTGACAGCCCCAGCGGTTTTACCGGCCAGGTGGTGGAGGTGGCCGAACAGCTGGCGGCGGATTTGGGCTATCAGACCCGCCGCAGCCGCAAGGGCAACCTGACCATCCTGGTCCCCGGCCGGGACAGCCGCCGCACGGTGGGCGTGTGCGCCCACATCGACACCCTAGGCCTGATGGTGCGCGCCATCACCCCCAAGGGGGAGTTGCTCTTCCGCAAAATCGGCGGGCCCATCCTCCCCACCCTGGACGGGGAGTACTGCCGCGTCTATACCCAGGAGGGGCAGGTGTACACCGGCACCGTTCTCTCCCTCTCCCCGGCGGTCCACGTCTTTGACGACGCCGCCACCCGCCCCCGGGATATGGACAATATGTATGTCCGTCTGGACGAGAAGGTGTCCAACGACGAGGAGGTCCGTGCCCTGGGCATTGAAGTGGGGGACTACATCTGCTATGACCCCAAGACCGTGTTTACCGAGTCGGGCTTCCTCAAATCCCGCTTCATTGACGACAAGGGAAGCGCCGCGGTGCTCCTCACCCTTCTGCGCTGGGCTGCAGAGCAGAAGAAGCGTCCAGCCTGCAATGTGGAGGTGACCTTCACCGTCTACGAGGAGCAGGGCCACGGCGGCGCTACTTTCTCCCCCGAGCTCAGCGAGCTGCTGGTGGTGGACATGGGGTGCGTGGGGGCGGACCTCCGGTGTGATGAGTACCACGTCTCCATCTGTGCCGCCGACAACTGCGGACCCTATGATTATAAGATGGTCACCCGTCTGGCCGCACTGGCCAAGGAGCACAACATCCCCGCCGTGCTGGATGTGTACCCCCACTACTCCTCCGACGCCGCCGCAGCCTGGCGGGCGGGGCTGGATGTACCCGCCGCCCTCATTGGGCCGGGGGTGCAGGCGTCCCATGGTATGGAGCGCACCCATCTGGAGGGCCTCACCGCCACGCTGGCGCTGGCGGAGCGCTACCTGGATTTCCAGTAAGGGCTTTTACTCTTCTTCCCGCTCCAGGACACCCCGGGCAATCTCGGCAAAGGCCTCTCCCGCCTCCATCTCGCAGGAGCGGCTGCGGGCCAAATCCCCCAGGGACAACATTCCCACCACTTTCCGTCCCTCCACTACCGGGAGACGGCGTACCTGTGCCGCCGCCATCACCCGGGCGGCCTCGTGTACGTCCGCCTGGGGGGAGACCCAGGCGCAGTTGCGGGTCATAATGTCCCCTACCGGGAGCCGCTCCGGGTTCTCGCCGGGGGCCAGACAGCGGAGCACCAGATCCCGGTCGGTGACCACCCCCCGCAGCCGTCCGTCGTTCTGACACACCGGCAGTACCCCCAGATCATACCGGGACAGCAGCCGGGCCGCCAGGGCCGTGCTCTCACTGGGGGTAATGGTGACAATGGGGGAGGTCATCAAATCTTTTACCAACATCGCGCAAACGCCGCCCTTTCCGTGTGGATACCTGAGTATCCCCGGAAGGGGCGGCGTTTATTCCTCTTTTTGTCTTTGGTGCAGCGCCAGATTGCGCCGCAGCACCGCAGGCCCCCGCCAGGCAAAAGTCCGCTGGCCGTACTGCTCCCGAAATTGCCGGTTGGTGAGGCCCTCCACCGCTTCCGGCGTGAGGTTTTCCACAAGACCGGTGGAAAATGTGGATAACTTAGTGTGTTCCGGCGCGGCGTTGTAGGGGCACACCCGCTGGCACACATCACACCCCCAGATCAGGGGATGGGCGGCCAGCAGGGCCTCCTGCTCCGGGGGGAGCTGCCCTTTTTTCTGGGTCAGATGGGAGAGGCAGCGCTCCACATCAAAGGGGTGCTCCCGCAGCGCCCCGCCGGGACAGTAGGCGGCGCACCGCCCGCAGTTGCAGCAGGGGGGACTGGGTGGGCGGTCGGTGGGCGGCGCGGGGTGGTCGGTGAGGATAGTGCCCAGAAAGACATAGGAGCCGTAGGGGGGGACAATGACCAGCCCATTTCGCCCCCGCAGGCCGATTCCCGCCGCCCAGGCCGCCTCCCGCTCCGGCAGGGGAGAGCTGTCCACCCCCGGCACAAAGTGATACGCCGGGTATTTTTCTTGGAGTTCCTTGCAGATGGGCGTCAGCAGTTCCCCCAGAACCAGGTGGTAGTCCCGTCCCCGGGCGTAGAGGGACAGGTTGCCCGGCGTGTCTCCGGCGTAGTAGGGGACGGCGCACACCAGCACACAGGCGGCGTTGGGGCACAGGGCCTGTGCCTTTTCCTGCGCGGCCTGGTCCATGTAGGGGAGCAGGGATTCATAAAAGGTCCAGCCCCAGTCCGCCGCGCCTCCGGCGGCGAACCGGGCATTCAGATCGGCCCGGTTCATCCGCGCCGATTGTACTCGGCCAAAGCCTTCTGGGCCAGCAGGCCGTCGGGGACACAGGGCTCCGGGCCGTGCTTGCGCTTTTGCTCCATCTCACAGCCCTTGCCTGCCAGCACTACCACCGCTGGGGCGTGGCACTCCAGCACAGCCCGGAACACCGCCTCTGGCCGGTCGGGGATGACGTCCCCCACCTTGTGGAAGGGGTTCAGATAGCCCTGAATGTCAGCGCAGATGTCCGCCACTTCCTCCGGGCCAGGGTCGTCCTCGGTGAGCAGAATACGGTCCGCCCAGCGCCCGGCGGCAGTGCCCATCCCCTCCCGGCGGTCCAGCCCCTTGCCGCCGGTGCAGCCAAAGAGGACGGTAAGCTCCCGGCCAGGGTACTCCGCCCGGGCGGAGCGGAGCAGGGCCTCCAGGCTCATGCCGTTGTGGGCGTAGTCCACAATCACCGACACCTGCCCATCTTCCGAGGAATAGTGCTCCATCCGGCCAGGAACGGCGGCTTTGGCCAGGCACTGGGCCACGATTTCACCGGGAATGCCGTACACCTCCGCCACAGCGGCGGCGGCCAGGGCGTTTTCCACATTGAAGAGCCCCGGCATCCCCAGCACCATGTCCCGCTCATAGGAGGGGGTGCGCAGGTGGAAGGCGATGCCGTTCCCCTCCTTGTGGATGTGGGAGGCGTACACATCGGCGGCGGGATCGTTCTGGGAGAAGGTGACCACCCGCCCGCAGGACGCGGCGGCGGAACGCACCTCCCCGGCGTGGTCGCAGTCCAGATTCACGCAGGCGGTTTTGGCCTGCCGGAAGATGAGGAGTTTGGAGGCAAAGTAATCCGCCCAGTCGGGGTGCTCGTTGGGGGAGATGTGGTCCTCCCCGATGTTGAGAAACACCGCGCAGGAGAGGTCCACCCCCCGCACCCGGCCATATTTGAGGGCCTGGCTGGAGCACTCCATGGTCACATAGTCCGCCCCCGAGCAGACGGCGTGGAAGAGGTGGCGCTGCAAATCCAAAGGCTCTGGGGTGGTGAGTTTGGCGGGGCGGCGCTCCACACCGTCGTCGGTGACGATGGTGGACAAAATGGCGCTCTCCCGGTGGCCCTGTGTGGCCAGCCAGGCGTCCAGCATGGATTTCAGGTAGTAGGCGGCGGTGGTCTTGCCCTTGGTGCCGGTAATGCCGGTAATGGTGAGCTGCCCGGAGGGGTGACCGTAGGCCAGATCCGCCAGCAGGCCCATGGCGGCGCGGATGTCGGTGACCTGAATGCAGGGGGCGGCGCCCCCCTCGGGGTAGGGCTGCTCGCTCACATAGGCAAAGGCCCCCCGCTCCAGGGCCTGGGCCAGATAGGCCCCCTTGAAGGCCTTCCCCTTGCAGAGAAAGAGGGTGTCCGGCACCACCTTCTGAGAGTCGCAGGACACCAGCGCCACCCGGCGGCCCAAATCCGCCCGGAGTGGGGTGGAGTCGGCCAGCAGATGGTGCTTGATAAGCAGCTGGTAGTAGTCGCCTAAGGGGAGATTGGGTCGTTCCATATGGAATACCTCCTGAACAGGTAACAAGCCGGGACGCGGTGCGCCCCGGCTCAGCGTGTCGAGAAAACTCGACACGCTTCTCAAAAATGCAGGCATTTTTTCGAGGGATGCAGCCCGCTGCGTCGCACGCGCGAAGCGCGCACGCTTGCAGGCTGAGAGGTGTTTTTTCTAAGGCGCATGTCCTCAGAAAAAACAGATTTGAACTTTATTTTGCCGCCTGTGGGCGGCAAAACTCTGCCGAGGGCTTTTTCTCATTCCAACAGCCTAGAGCCAAGATACCGTACCCCCGGCTGCAATCAGTCAATCTTGTAGCCCACGCCCCATACGGTTTTGATAAAGCGGGGGTTGCGGGACGGCTCCCCCATCTTCTCCCGCAGGCGGCGGATATGGACCATGACGGTGTTGTTGCGGTCCAGGTATTTCTCCTTCCACACGCTCTCAAAGAGGCGCTCGGCGGAGATGACCTGCCCCCGGTTTTCGCACAGCATCCAGAGGATGTCAAACTCAATGGGAGTCAGGACCAGGGGTTGGTCGTAGAGCCAGCACTCGTGGGTGGCCCGGTTGATGACCAGACCGTTGATGTCCAGCACCTCCCCGGAGCCCCGCTCCGCCTCGTTGTAGCGGGTGTAGCGGCGCAGCTGGGCC
>DXDX01000046.1 GCA_019115265.1 Candidatus Flavonifractor merdigallinarum
TCCGGCGGCCAGAAGCAGCGCATCGCCATTGTCCGCGCCCTGGCTATGAAGCCCAAGCTGATGCTCTTTGACGAGCCCACTTCCGCCCTGGACCCGGAGATGGTGGGCGAGGTGCTGGAGGTCATGAAGCAGCTGGCCGACGAGGGCATGACCATGGTGGTGGTTACCCACGAGATGGGCTTTGCCCGGGAGGTGGGCAGCCGGGTCCTCTTCATGGACGGCGGCCACATTCTGGAGCAGAACGAGCCACACGCCTTCTTTGCCAACCCCAGAGAGCCGCGCACCATTGAGTTTCTCTCCAAAGTGCTTTAAAACGAATGGCCCGCATCCGGTTTGGATGCGGGCCATTTTTATTCGATCACAGTGAGATAGCTGGGCGGGACGGCGGCGGTGAGCCACACGCCGTTTTCTGAGCGGTAAAAGGTGCGTCCATCCCGCACCATGGCGGAGGCGTCCACCTGGAGCACCACCGGCTTGCCGTGGCGGGCCCCCACCACCTGAGCGGTGGGGATATCGGCGGACAGATGGCAGTAGAGACGGCTCATAGGCAGCAGCCCCTTCTCCAGAATGGCGTCCAGAAAGCGGGTCGCCGTGCCGTGGTAAAGGACCGCTGGGGGCGTCTGCTCCTCCAGGCCCACATCCACCGGCACCGAGTGCCCCTGATTGGCCCGAATGCGGCGGTGCCCCTCATCCAAGGCATACCGCCCTTTGCTGTCGGTGCGCACAATCTCCTCCAAATCCGCCTGCGTCATGGACGGCCAGCGCTTCCCCAGATCGCGCAAAATATCGCTCACCTGTGCCCAGCCGTGGGCGTCGATGTACTGGGTGCTGTGGCGCAGCAGGTAGGCCAACCGGCGGCTGGCCTGAGTCAGTTCCGCGGAATTCATGTTGACACCTCCTGACAGAAATGCCGCTCTGTACCAGACAGAGCGGCATATTCTTCTCTTTATTCAGCGGAGATCAGATAGTAATACACCGGCTGTCCACCGGAGAGCAGATTGATTTCCGCGTTGGGGCAGGCAGTCTGGAAAATCTCCAGGGCCTTTTGGGCGCTGGCCTCATCCACATCTTCCCCGTAGAAAATGGTGATGAATTCAGCGCTCTGCTGGACATCTGCCCGGGCGAGACGGTCCAGCAGGGCGGACAGGTCCCGGTCCGTGCCAAAGAGCTGATGCTCGGCCAGCGCGAGATAATCCCCCTGCTTGATGGCAAAACCGTCAAAGTCGGAGTCCCGGGCGGCGTAGGTAATCTCGCTGGTGGCCACATGGCCAATGGCCTCGGTCATGGCGGCCACATTGTCCTCCTCAGAGGCCTCCGGGTCCATCACCAGCAGGGCGGAAATGCCCTGGGGCACCGTCTTAGTGGGCAGAACCACCACCTTCTTGTTCTGGGCCAGAGGGATGCACTGCTGGGCGGCCATGATAATATTACCGTTGTTGGGCAGGACAAAGACCACCTCCGCGGGGGTCTTGTCAATCTCCCGCATGATGTCGTCGGTGGAGGGGTTCATGGTCTGTCCGCCGGAGATAATGCCGTCTGCGCCCAAATCGCGGAACACACCGGCCAGTCCCTCGCCGGCACACACCGCCACCACGCCATATTTCTTCTCCGGCGCGGCGGGGGCGCTGGGAGCGGGATCGCAGGCGCTCTCCTCCATGTCCAAATCGTCGGTGCTCTGGGGCTTCTTACCGGCGGCCATGTCCTCATACTGGGTACGCATATTCTCAATCTTGGCCAGCTCCAGGGTGCCGTACTTCTGGGCCTCGGTGAGGGCAGCGCCGGGGATGTCGGTGTGGACGTGGACCTTGAAGGCCTCATCGTCCTCGCCGATGACCAGGCTGTCGCCAATGCTGTTGAGGTAGGTGCGGAAGGCCTCCAGCGGGCGGTTCACCGTCTTGCGCACGATGAATACCGTATCAAAGGTGAAGGTAATCTCTTCATCGGTGAGGGAGGCAAAGTCCGCCTTCTCCTGCACCGGGGTGTCGGCATCCTCCGGCATGGGAAACCCCCTCAGCTCGTCCAGCATCCCCTGGAGGATGACCAGAAATCCCTTTCCTCCGGCGTCCACCACACCGGCCTTTTTCAGCACCGGGTTCTGGTTTACCGTATCGGCCAGCGCCACATGGCCCTCCTGGATGGCGGCCTCCAGCACAGACTCAATGGCGGGATTCTCCCGGGCGGCGGCGGCGGCCTGGGCGGCGGCCAGACGGGAGACGGTGAGGATGGTGCCCTCAGCGGGCTTCATCACCGCCTTATAGGCGGCGGCCACGCCGAAGTCCAGCGCGATGGCCAAATCGCGGCCATCCATGCTCTCCTTGTCCTTCACCGCCTTGGCAAAGCCCCGGAAGAGCAGGGAGAGGATGACCCCGGAATTGCCCCGGGCTCCCCGCAGCAGGGCGGAGGCGTTGATATTGGCGGCCTCCCCCACGGTGGCGGCGGGCTTCTTGCGCAGCTCGGTGGCCGCGGTGGAGATGGTCAGGCCCATATTGGTTCCGGTATCGCCGTCGGGCACCGGGAATACGTTGAGCTCGTTGATCTGCTGCTTCTGACTGTTGATGGCCGCGGAGGCGTGGACGATCATCTTGGCAAACAGCGCCCCATCAATGCGTTCTCTCATGTCCCTGTTCCTTTCTGTCCGTAATGGGCCTTAGCCGATGACCATGGAGTCAATGCAAACGTCCACGCTCTTTACTTCCACACCGGTGGTGCGGCTGACAATATAGCGCACCTCACTCATAATGGAGCGGCTGACAGCCATGAGATTGACCCCGTTGTCCACAATAATATGGAGCTGGATAGAGACGGTGTCATCGTCGTTGTAGATGACCTTGACGCCCTTGGACATGGACTCCCGGCGCAGCAGGTGAACCAGACCGTCGGTCTTGGAGCGGATGGCCATGCCCTTCACGCCATAGCAGTTGGTGGCCGCGGCGCCGGTGATATAGGTAAAGACCTCACTGCTGATGTTGATCTCACCCTTTTCGGTCTGCAGCTTCATAAAAGGACCCTTCCTTTCTGTCCTCAAAGTTCGGTTGGAGACGCAAATGCGTATACGGAGATTCATTTTCATATTATATTCTATTTTCCGGTAAACTACAAGGGAAAAACTTTCAGATAATGATTGTAATTTGCCCGGAAACCGTGTAAACTAAAGGTATCATTTTTGGTAAGGAGGCGACGGGATATGAAGATCGCCCGTTTCGTGCTGAAAATCGTGGCCCTTTCCCTGACGGTTGCCGCCGGTGTGTGCTGTGCGATTGCCTACTGGGACAAGATCGCGTCCCTGTTCCACAGCGCCAAGGAGAAGCTGCCCGGTGGATGCTGCTGCTGCCACTCGGAATATGACGACTACGCGGACTGGGATGACTGAGGGCGCGTCGCCGCTTACCAGAGGGTAGGCGGCGATTTTTTGCCCCGACGGGGAGATGAGGTGTACCATGCACAACGAACTGACACACAAGGACATACAGATGATGCGGGAGGAGCTCACCTACCGCCGGACCCAGCTGCGGCCCAAGCTGCTGGAGGCGGTGAAAGAGGCCCGGAGCTTTGGCGATTTGAGTGAGAATTTTGAGTACAAGGCCGCCAAGCAGGAGAAGAACCGCAACGAGGGCCGCATTCGCTTTTTGGAGAATATGATCCGCACCGCCGTGGTCATCTCCGACCAGGGCACGGCGGACGCGGTGGGGCTGTATGACAAGGTGACGGTCTATGTGGAGGAGGACGACGAGGAGGAGACCTATCAGATTGTCACCACCATGCGCCAAGACGCCCTCCACGGCCTCATCAGCAAGGAGTCGCCGGTAGGCCGGGCCATGCTGGGCAAAAAGGTGGGCGAGCGGGTCCACATCCAGGTGGATGAGAGCTACGGCTATGATGTCATTGTCCGCGCCATTGAAAAGGCCATGGACGACGGCTCCATCCCCCTCAACGCCTTTTAAGAAAGGGCAGTCTGGTGGTTCCCCGTACGCCGCACAGGCCGCTTATCCAGCTTTCTTTTCACGGAAAAGAAACCGGGAAAAAAGCGGAGAGGGGAACTTCTCGTTCCCCTCTCCGCTCCCCTCCAAAAGGGCGGCCTTTTATGGGGCCGCCCCATTTTTTGGCGGTGACTTTCCGTTTTTGCGGCTGCCTGTCCTGCACCGCAGTACAACACTTTCCTCATAGGCAGAACGCTCATTTCAAATGACACCCAGCCTGGGAAATCCCACCGCACTGGAACTTTAGCCGGGATGCGCATTGGGGGGAGTGCAGAGGGGGCAGCACCCCCTTTGCGCTTTCTTTCCCACCGCTTTCTTTGGCAAAGAAAGCGGTGCTCCCGCTGAGTAAGCGGCCCGTCCGGCGAGAACAAAACCCCCGGCTTGGACGGGCAGCGTTTATTTTTTCAGCTTGTGATCCATGTACCGCTTCATCAGCTCTGCATTCTCATGGTTTGTCTGTATCAGTTGATTGAGCAGAATCTCCACCATCAGCCGGTCTTGCTCCAAATCCGTCTCCCTGTACTGCTCTGGATCGCGGTTGACGGTCACACACAGCTTGCCCGTCTGGGACAGCTCCACCATATAGATACAGTACCCGGTCCAGCTCCGGTGGAGAAAGAGCCTACCATCTTCCTGGTACATAAACCACTTATCTTCCATCTCCTGCGGCCGGTGTCCCTCTTGGATGGCCTCCAGATCTTCATTGGTCAGGGTGCGCTCCAGTACAAACTGCGCCGTCTGCTCCGGCAAATCAACGGTTTTCCAGTCCCCTTTTTGTACCATATTTCATCCCTCTTTCGCTCAGCCCAAGTCCTGAATGTCCATCTTCTCCAGTTCCTTTTTCCAGTCCCGGCGGTTTTTGTGGTAAAACCAGATGCCCATCAATACCACCGTGGGGATGTTGGTCACCAGAAACACCCCGCCAATGGCCAGCACCTGCCCCACCTCCAGGGGCGGCGCAGGGAGCTCTTCCACCACTTGCTCTATCACCTGACCGTCCTCCGAAACGGTCTGCATGGTGAGGGTGCTGCCCCCCATGCGCTGGAAGATGCCCACACTCAGTGTGAGCAGCAGACTGAGCAGCAGGCTCAGCGCCGGCAGGATGAGCCCCAGACGGCTCCCCCGGCGGCAGAGAAACACCTGTAAGGCCAGCACCAGTCCCACCGGCAGCAAAACGGAGAAGAGCGCCACAGGAATGGCCAGGAACGACATAAAAAAAGCACTGCTCATTTGGATTCCTCCTTGTGTGTGGCCTGTTTATAGGCCGCGATGAGGACCTTTGCGGTGTCCAGGTCCAGTTTTTCCTCCAGGGCCAGGCGCTTGATGAGGGAGATATAGGGGTCGGCCTGCTCCTCTTCTGCCAGGCGGATTTTTTGAATCAGCCGGTCCAGCCGCAGGCGCACCGTGGGATAGCTCACACCGTACTCCCGGGCCACTTCCTTCAGTGAGCCGGAGGAGAGTACAAACCGCCGCAGGAAGGAGAGCTCTTCCTCACTGAGTCCCGAGAGCCAGGGGGGGAGAAATTCCAGCCCCATTCCGCCACCTCCTTTCACTATCTTAAATATATTCTTTCATTTTATGAAAGTCAACTATAAAATTATTTATCAATAAAATTTAAGCCGTGCAGCAATCGGGAAGGAAGCGTGTACCATGGAATTTATCGTTCGGGAAGTGCTGACCAAGGAGGATTTGCTCCATTACCACCGACAGGTCTATCAAAAAAAGCCGGGGACTCCCGCCAAGCGGCGGCTCTCCGTCCGGGGAATGCGGCTTGTCTTTCTTCTGGTGATGGCGGGCGGGGCGGCTCTTTTGGCGCTCCAGGCAGTAGGTCCGGCGGGCCGCAGCTTTACCCCCTGGCGGTGGATGGACTGGCTGTACAGCGGGGTACTCTTTCTGGTGGGGGGAATGGGCCTGTACCGCTGGCGGAATGGCCAGCCCTGTCCCCGCTGGGTGGAGCGGGTCTGGCGGAAAGCGCAGGGGATGGACCGCGGCATCTATCGCTTTCAGGAAGAGGGCTTCTTTGTGCTGCCCCGGTGCGGCAACACTATCCAGCCCTATGAGAGCCTCACCCACGTCTGGGAGGACGAGGGGTACTTCTATCTGGTCCAGGAAAAAATCCAATTTTTCCTGTGTAAGCGCAACTTTGTCTGCGGAAACCCGGCGGAGTTTGCCGCTTTTCTGAGCGAAAAAACCGGAAGGCCGGTGCTGCCGGTGACGCCGGAGCGCTAATGTCAGACGGAAAGCACCGCTCCCTTTACACCTGTGAGAAAAGTGGCCGGAAACCTTGACAATAGGGACAAACTCCATTATAATGCAAGTTCAGAATAGCAATGATGGGGAGGAGTACCCATTTTCCAGGTGCAGAGAGGGGCCGGCGCGGTGTGAGGCCTCCGAAGGAAGGTGGGGAAGGTCGCCCCGGAGCTCCGGGCCTGAAGTAAAGTAGGGCCTGGCGTGTCCCCGCGTTAGGGGGGAGAGTGCGGGTGTTCCAAACGCCCGAATTCAGGTGGTACCGCGGACGGTTCGTTCGCCCTGAGCCAATGGCTCAGGGCGTTTTTTATTTCTTCCAAAAGGAGCGCGATATGGAGATCCATGTGAAAACAGTCTATGACCAGCGGGCCCTCACGGCCATGGCCCGGGGCCTGCGCAAAACGGTGCGCCGGAAACGAAACCGCCGCAGCCGGATTGTGGGTGGCGTTCTGATGGTTCTGGCCCTTTTATTGGGGGTCTCCATCCTGCGCACCGGGCTCTGCTGGCAGGGGGTGGCGGATCTTGTGGTGGCGGTGGTGCTGCTGGCCGTCCTCCTCACGGAAGACCAGGTCAACGGCTACTTTGCTGGGCGGAAAGCCATGCCCGGCGCCCGAGATACTGAGACCGTCTTTACTGAGCAGGACTATGTGACCACCGCTCAGACCGCCCAGACCCGCTGGAGCTATGAGGGTGTCTGTGGCATCGCAGAGGGGAAAGATTATATTGTTCTGGCGCTCAGCAACCGCCACGCCCAGGTCTACGACAAGCGGGGCATTTCCGGCGGCACCGCAGAGGAGCTGCTCACCCTGTTGCAGGATAAGACGGGCCTTCCCGTCACCAAGATGTAAGTTCACACAAGAATAGGAGTGTTTTCCGTATGAAAAAAGAACTGCCGAAGGTCTACGAGCCCCAGGAGGTGGAGGGGCGCATTTATGAGATGTGGGAGAAAAACGGCTGCTTTGAGGGCCACCGTGACCCCGACAAGAAGCCCTTCACCATTGTTATGCCGCCCCCGAACGTGACAGGCCAGCTCCACATGGGCCACGCCATGGACTCCACCCTCCAGGACATTCTCATCCGCTTCAAGCGGATGCAGGGCTATGCCGCCCTGTGGGTGCCCGGCACCGACCATGCCGGCATCGCCACTCAGATTAAGGTGGAAGAGGAACTGCGGGAGAAGGAGGGCCTCACCCGCTACGATTTGGGCCGGGAGAAGTTCCTGGAGCGGGTGTGGGACTGGAAAAACAAGTACGGCAACCGCATTGTGGAGCAGCAGAAGAAGCTGGGTGCCTCCTGCGACTGGAGCCGCGCCCGGTTTACCATGGACGAGGGCCTCTCCAAGGCGGTGCGCCATGTGTTTGTCTCCCTGTATAAGAAGGGCCTCATCTACAAGGGCAGCCGCATCATCAACTGGTGCCCCAACTGCGTCACCGCCCTCTCCGACGCGGAGGTGGAGTATCAAGACAAGCCCGGCTACTTCTGGCACATCCGCTACCCTATCCAGGGGGAAGAGGGCCGCTATGTCATTGTGGCCACCACCCGGCCTGAGACGATGCTGGGCGACACCGGCGTGGCGGTAAACCCCAACGACGAGCGGTACAAGGACATCGTAGGCAAGAAGTGTATTCTGCCCCTGGTGGGCCGGGAGATGCCCATTGTGGCCGACGAGTATGTGGATATGGAGTTCGGCACCGGCTGTGTGAAGATGACCCCCGCCCACGACCCCAACGACTTCGAGGTCGGCCTGCGCCAGAACCTGGAGACCATCCGCGTTCTGGACGACAACGGCAAGGTGGTGGAGGGCTATGGCCGCTATTCCGGCATGGACCGCTACGAGGCCCGCAAGGCCATCGTGGCCGACCTGGAGGAGCAGGGCTATCTCGTCAAGGTGGAGCCCCACCAGCACAACGTGGGCACCTGCTACCGCTGCCACAACGACGTGGAGCCCCTCATCTCCGCCCAGTGGTTTGTGAAGATGGAGCCCCTGGCCAAAGAGGCCCTGCGGGTGGTGAACGACGGCGAGGTGAAGTTTGTCCCCGACCGCTTCTCCAAGACTTATACCAACTGGATGGAGAACGTCCACGACTGGTGTATCTCCCGCCAGCTCTGGTGGGGCCACCAGATTCCCGCCTGGACCTGCCAGGAGTGCGGACACATCACCGTCAGCGAGACCGACCCCACCGAGTGTGAGCACTGCCACTCCCACAACATCAAGCAGGAGGAGGACGTGCTGGACACCTGGTTCTCCTCCGCCCTGTGGCCCTTCTCCACCCTGGGCTGGCCGGAGGAAACAGAGGATTACAAGTACTTCTACCCCACCGACGTGCTGGTTACCGGCTATGACATCATCTTCTTCTGGGTGGCCCGGATGATCTTCTCCGCCTGCGAGCAGACCAAGAAGCCCCCCTTCCACACCGTGTTCATCCACGGCCTGGTTCGGGATGACAAGGGCCGGAAGATGAGCAAGTCTCTGGGCAACGGCATC
>DXDX01000047.1 GCA_019115265.1 Candidatus Flavonifractor merdigallinarum
ATGGCGATGTCCCGGTCCTTGGGCTCAATGTCGTTCATCCTCTTGTCGCCGATGAGCAGGTCGCCCTCGGAGATCTCCTCCAGTCCGGCAATCATCCGCAGGGTGGTGGATTTACCGCAGCCGGAGGGACCCACCAGCACGATGAATTCCTTGTCCGCGATCTCCAGATTGAAGTCGTGGACAGCGGTCACCTTGTTGTCATAGATCTTCTTGACGCCTTTGAGAGAAACAGTTGCCATACGTTTTGGCCGTAGGGGCAATGCCTCCGCAAATACCCCCTTGCCCGCAGAGAGCGAAACTCTGCGGACGTTACGACAGGTCTCCACACTGCCGCACCGCCGGACCGGCGGATTTCCTCCTTTATATACGGCTCCCACCGCCCTATTGGAATGGAGTAGGACGGCCGGGCCTGATTCATGGCGCCCCGCGCGCCAGGGGACACAAAGGTTACAGACTTCCGTGGACGACCTGGCCCTTGAAGATGACAGCCTTGAGCTCCAACTCCTCGTCCAGGACCACCAGATTGGCCAGCTTGCCGCTCTCCACACTGCCCACACGGCTGTAAATGCCGATGGCCTTGGCGGAGTTGACGGCGGCGGCCCGCACCGCGTCCTCCAGCGGAATGCCGAAGGAGACGGCGGTACGCATACAATTCATCAAATCAGTCACCGAGCCGGCGATGGTCCCATCGGCCAGGGTGGCCAGCTTGCCCTTTACGTTGACATCCTGGCCGCCCAGGGTGTAGGCCCCGTCAGACATACCGGCGGCCCGCATGGTGTCGCTGATGAGAATGACCCGCTTGGGCCCAAAGAGCTGGAACACAGCCCGCACCACACTGGGGTGGATGTGCACGCCGTCGCAGATCAGCTCGACTTTACAGTCCGAGTCAAAGGCCGCGCCCACCACACCGGGGGCCCGGTGGGTAAAGGGGGGCATGGCGTTGAAGAGGTGGGTCACCTGCCGGGCGCCTGCTCGGAACGCGGCGGAGGCGGTGTCATAGTCAGCGGTGGTGTGGGCGATGGACACGGTCACCTCATCGGCGACCTCCTTAATAAACTCCAGCGCGCCGGGCTCCTCGGGAGCCACCGACACCAGCTTCACCAGCCCCTCGGAGGTGTCCTCCAGGCGGCGGAGCATGGCCACGTCGGGGGCGTGGAGCCAGTCGCCGTTCTGCGCACCCTTCTTGGCGTAGGAGAGGAACGGCCCCTCCAGATTCACGCCGCACAGCAGAGCGCCGCTCTTGCTGTTCTTCCGGTGATGGGCGGCGTTCTGGCACACCTTCACCAGCTGCTCCTCCAGCAGGGTCATACCAGCGGGGCAGATCTGCGTCACGCCCCGGGAGAGCTCATAGTCGGCCATCACCTGGAGGCCCTCGGCGTCACCGTCGCTGAAATCGTGGCCCCGGGCGCCGTGGAAATGGACATCGGTGAGGCCGGGAATCACATAGCGCCCCGCCAAATCATACGACGCGCCGTCCGGGCAGGAGTCGGCAATGCACTCGCCGTCAATCAGCACGTCCCGCTGGACAAAGCCGTCCCGGACGTCATACACTTTACCGCCGGTCAGCCGCATACGGGAACACCTGCCTCTACCAGCTTGCTCAGGGCGGCGCGGTCGCCCACCAGAGTCACATCGGGATGGAGCTGCAGCACCGAGGCGGGCACGTCCTTGGTGACCGGACCGGTGAACGCCTTGCAGACTGTCTCCGCCTTCTCTTCCCCGCTGACCACAATGAGAATGCGCCGGGCCTGCATGATGTTCTTGATGCCCATGCTCAGCGCATGGCGGGGCACCTCGTCCCGGCTCTCAAAGAAGCGGGTATTGGCGTCAATGGTGCTGTCACTGAGGGTGACCACATGGGTCTCCAGGCCGAAATCATCGCCGGGCTCGTTGAACGCGATGTGGCCGTTGTGGCCCATGCCCAGCAACTGCAAATCAATGCCGCCCAGGTCGCGGATGAGCTTATTGTAGGCCGCGCACTCCGCCTCCGGATTCTTGGCCAGGCCATTGAGGACGTGGGTGTTTTCCGGCTTGATGTCAATGTGGTCGAAGAGGTTCTCCTGCATAAAGTAGCGGTAGCTCTGCTCATGGTGGGAGGAGAGCCCCAGATACTCGTCCAGATTCACGGTGCGGACCTCAGCAAAGGAGAGGTCGCCCTTCTTATACCACTTCACCAGCTGCTGATAAGTACCCACAGGGGTGCCGCCAGTGGCCAGACCCAGCACACAGTCGGGCTTGTAGATGACCTGAGCGGAGATAATGTTGGCCGCCCGGCGGCTCATCGCCTGGTAGTCCTCAGACATGTAGATTCTCATAATTTGGATACGCCTCCTGAATTGGTAGTGCGAAATAATTAGCAGTATTTAGCAATCGCGGCATCGATCATCGCGGCGGCCTCGTCCACCACCGGCTGGTCGCTGTCAATGAGGGCGGGCATGGGCTTGCGCACTGAGCCGCAGTTGATACCCTTCTTGGCCAGGATGGCTTTCATCACAGCATACAGATTGCCGTGGGCGGAGCACATCTTATAGATGATGCGGTCCACCTCGTACTGAATCTCCTGGGCCTTGGCCATCTCGCCTTTGTGGAAGAGCTCATAAATTTTCAGGAACAGCTCGGGCATCACGGCATA
>DXDX01000048.1 GCA_019115265.1 Candidatus Flavonifractor merdigallinarum
TCAGGTGAAGATCATCATGCAGTCCTTCTACCCTCTGATGCTCAACACCGCCAAGCGCTCCCGCACCACGGTGGAGGCCCTGGAGCTACGGGGCTACCGCTACGCGGCGGTGAACAAGTCGGTAAAGAAGATCAAGCTGGCAGCCCTGAAGGTCACCTATAACGATGGACTGTTTCTGGCCATCTCCTTCCTGGCGGTGGCGGTGGCTGTCCTGATCTCCACACTGCTGTAAGAAAGAAGGTTATTTCTCTTGCGTCTGGATTTTCACACCCATGGGAAGCTGGCCAAAAAGCTCCCATTTTCCACCGCCTACACAGACTGGCTCTTCGGCGAGGCCCGACGGGCCGGCCTGGACACTTTGTGCCTGACGGAACACTTCAACACCCTCCAGTTTGCCGATGTGTACGGCTACATCGCCTCTGTGAGCCAGAGAACCGGGGACGCTCTGGAACTGGAGAATGGCCTGCGCATTTTCCCCGGCATGGAGACCGATGTGGCCGAGGGGGGGCACATCCTGTCCATCGGGCCGCTGGAGACCATCCTGGAACTGAACCGGCGGCTGGAGCCCCACAAGGAGAAGGGGAATTTCCTTCCCTTCGCCCAACTGATGGATTTGTTTGAGGAGTACCCGGTGGTAGTGGGCTGCGGCCACCCCTTCCGTGCCGGCGGCCATGTGCCCGAGCTGCCTCAGGATCAGCTGCGGCGGCTGAGGTTCCTGGATCTCAACGGCAAGGATCTGGCGCTGGATCGGGATCGGACGGAGCGGCTTACCCACACCCTGGGGAAAGAGCTGGAGATCCCTGTGGTTTCCGGCAGCGACACCCACCAGGCGGTGCAGTACGGCTGCGTCACCACGGTTTTTGAACGGGATGTGGATACTGTCCCCGCTCTCTACGGGGAGATGGTAGCCGGACGCTATGACATTGATATCTCCGACATTGCCGCCTTCCAGGTGCGCACCGCCTGCCTGCTGAAGCGGTCTCTGAAGGAGATCCACGCCTTGGGAGGCGACTATGTGGCTATTCTGACTCAGGAGGCCATTGCATGACCGTCCTGACGGATCCTCTGGCGGAGGGGGCTGTCCGGGCGGTATGGGAGGCGGGAAGGCTGCTGGCCGATCCCGCTGCCGTCAGAAGCATCCGGGCCAAGAGCGAGACGGATTATGTCACCAACGTAGATCTGGAGGTGCAGGAGTTTCTGCGGGAGCGCTTGGCGGCCCTGACGCCGGGCGTCCAGTTCATGGGAGAGGAGCAGGACAACAGTTGTTTGGACTGGAGCCGCCCCTGCTGGATTTTGGACCCGGTGGACGGCACCACCAACCTGATCCATCAATTCCGGCGCAGCGCGATTTCCCTGGCCTTGGCGGAGGGTGGACAAATTGTCTTTGGTATGGTATACAATCCTTATACGGAGGAGTGTTTCACCGCCCGCCGGGGCGGCGGAGCATTCCGAAATGGGGTTCCCATTCAGGTCAGCGCCGTCTCTCGGCTGGAGGATAGCCTTCTGTCCGCGGGCACCGTTCCCGGCCAGCGGGAGCTGGCGGATGCGGCCTTCCGGCAGATGCGGGCACTGTATGACCGGTGCCAGGATGTGCGACGGATGGGCTGTGCCAGCCTGGAGCTGTGCGATGTGGCCTGCGGACGTCTGGAGGGCTATGTGGAGCTGTCTCTCCAGCCGTGGGACTACGCCGCCGGAATGCTCATCTTAGCGGAGGCCGGGGGACAGGTTACCGCTCCGGGCGGAGCCCCTCTCTCTCTGGCGGAGGGCGGGCCTCTGTTGGCCTCCAATGGGCGGCTCCACAGCGCACTGCAAACAATTTTGAAAGAATGAGGGTTTTGTCATGGACCTGCGCCTTCCCGCCGCCGCTGGGGAGTTGACCCGGGCGGAGCAGAAGATCCTGGATTATATCAACACCAACACAGATACCTTCCTGTTTTCGTCCATTGGGCAGCTGGCGGAGCGGCTGGAGCTCTCCGACGCCACGGTCTCCCGCTTCGCCCGCCATGTGGGTTGCCGGGACTTCAAGGCGCTGAAATCTCTGGTGCTGGAGCAGTCTCCCGGCCCGGCGGTAAAGCTGACGGCCACGCTCAGTCAGGGGGATCATTTCTCCCCCCAAGCCTGGCTGGAGCGGCAGCGGGCATACTTGGAGAAGACCATACAACAGCTCTCCACCGGGGAATTTGACCGGGCGGTGGAGGCTCTCTGTTCTGCCCGGCGGGTGTTTCTTCACGGAAAAAACGCCTCCGCTTCCATGGCACAGCTGCTCCATTTCCGCCTGCGGCGGCTGGGCTTACAGGTGTCTCTCCTTCCCTCCGGCGGTTCTGAACTGCTGGAAGGACTCGCGCAAGCGGCGGAGAACGATCTGGTGGTGCTGTTCAGCTTCTCCAAGCTCTCCCGGGAGGGCCGCATCCTCCTGGAGCACAGCCGGTCCGCCGGCTATCGGACCTTGGCCTTTGTGGGCCGCACCTGCCTGCCCGCGGAGGAGCGGGCGGACATCAGCCTCTTTGCCTACCGGGGGACAGAGAAGGAGTATCACTCTATGGCAGCTCCCGCCGCCCTGCTGGATGCTCTGGCAGTCGCTGTGGCGGAACGGTTGGGAGACGAAGGTACGCAGCGTCTCCAGTCGCTGCACCGGATGAAAAAGGACTATTTTCCAGACGGATGAACGCATCCCCCATGCCCGCACATGGGGGATGCGTTCATTTTCCAGGATGATGCACAAATTTTACACGCATTTTACTGCGCCG
>DXDX01000049.1 GCA_019115265.1 Candidatus Flavonifractor merdigallinarum
TCATAGGCACCAGGGTTGGTTTTTTGCTGCGCCAGACTTGCGCAATCCCACCGCAGGGGAACTTTAGCCCGGTTGCGCATTGGGGGGAGTGCAGAGGGGGCAGCGCCCCCTTTGCGCTTTCTTTCCTACCGCTTTCTTTGCAAAGAAAGCGGTGCCCCGTCCGGGTAGGACGCCCGCGCGGCGAGCGCACCCCCAAACGCCTGCGTTTTTACTGCTAGAAACGGTTCAAAAGGGAATCAGCCCAGCACCTTTTCAAAGGGGGCCTGCTCCTCCAGCGCCTGGGTCATTCGGGCCATCTCAGAGAGGTCACCCAGCAGAATGACGCCGCACAAGCGGTTGTTGAGGAAGTAATACTTTTTGTACTGCTTCTTGCCGGCATCCTGGAACTCCACCGACTTATAGAGCAGGTTGGGGTTCTTGCCGTTGTCGCCGGCGGCAAAGAGAGCGGTATTCATCCCGTGGAAGGTGAGAGCAGCAGACACACCGGCATAGGTTACCTCGTCCCCAGCGGCACAGGCGCCGGCCACACGGCCTTCCTCGGCGGCCTGGGGCCAGATGGCGTAGTTCATCCCCTTGAACTGGGCGCAGTCGCCGCAGGCGTACACGTTGGGGATGTTGGTCTCCATCTTCTCGTTGACCACCACAGAGCGGTCCACCTCCAGGCCCATGGCCTGAGCCAGCGCCACATTGGGCCGCACACCGGCGGAGATGATGACCAGCTCAGCGGGGAACACGGTGCCGTCCGCCAGACGCACACCGGAGACAGCGCTCTCTCCCTCAATGGCGGCAATCTGCACACCGGTGTGGATGGTGACGCCATGCTCCTCGCTGATCTGCCGCAGGAGCGCGGCGGCGTGCTCGTCCAGCTGGCGGCCCATGAGGACGGGAGCGGCCTCCAGGACGGTGACCTCCAGACCGCCCTTCTTCAGCTCCCAGGCGGCCTCCAGGCCCAGGACGCCGCCGCCGATGACCACGGCGTGCTTGGCGTTGGCCATGAGCTCAATCACCTTGTCGCTGTCGCTCAGGCGGCGGATGGCCACCACCTGCTCCTTGTCGCTGCCGGGAATGGGGGGCACAAAGCACTCGCTGCCCAGCGCGTAGATGAGGCGGGTAAAGTGGAGCTTGGAGCCGTCGTCCAGCGTGACCTGCTTCCCCTCCATATCCACTGCGGTTACGGTGCATCCCAGCACCTGGCAGATGTTCTGCTCGTTATACCACTCCTCCGGCTCAATGGCGATCTGCTCGGCGGTGAGGTCGGCCAGAATGGACTTGGTGAGCATGGGGCGGTTATAGGCGCTCACCGGCTCGTTGGAGACGATGGTAATAGTGCCGGTCTTGTCCCGCTCCCGGATGGCCTTGGCCGCGTTGAAGCCCGCCGCGCCGTTGCCCAGGATGAGGTAGAACTCGTTGCTGTCCTGCCGGTAGGTGGCATCCTCCACCTCCACGGGGACAAAGTTCTCCTTGCCCACGCCGCACACGGGGCAGACCTCCAGGGAGGAGTCGAAAATCTCGCCGCACACCAGGCACTTGACCAGGGAGCGGGTGCCCTTGGCCTTGGGCTTCACCGGCTCCTTGTTCTGCACCAGGCAGCCGAACTGATAGCCCCACTCGTAGGCGCCCACCAGCTCCGCCTCGCTGGGCTTGAAGCGCACCCGGTAGCCGTCCACCACCTTCATGCGCAGCTGTTTGAGGCGCTGGGTGATGTTGGGCACGCCCTCGCCGCTCCAGCCGTAGCTGCCGAAGGCACCGGCGTGCTTGCCGCCGTGGGTGCCGGCGAACATGGAGGTGGTCAAATCCCAGATGGGCTTGAGGGCCTCTCCCACAATGGTGGGAGTACCCAGCAGAATGCCGTCGGCAAAGAGGACCTCCTCGCTCACCTTGGCCGGGTCGGCGGTGACCAGGTCATAGGAGCGCACATCCACCTCGCCGCTGTCCGCCACGCCCTGGGCGATTTTCTCGGCCAGCATGCCGGTGTAGCCGTAGGCGCTCACATAGGGGATGATGACGGTCTTGCGGGGGTTGGGGTTGACGACGGTGGACCACTTCTCATAGGTATCCAGCATCCAGGGGATGTCCTGGTCCAGCACCGGGCCGTGGCCGGGGCAGATCATGGTCAGATCCAGCGCCCGCACCTTGGGCAGGGCCTTGAGCATAAAGGGCTTGAAGGGCCCGATGATGCAGTCGAAGTAGTAGCGCAGGGCCTTCTCATAGTCGGCCCGGTTCTCCACCATGCTCAGCAGCACACCCTCATGGGCGTAGTGGGAGCCGAAGGAGTCGCAGGTCACCAGAATCTGCTCCTCCTCAATGAAGGTGTACATGGTGTCCGGCCAGTGCAGATTGGGCACCACCAGGAAGCGCAGGGTCTTGTCCCCGATGGTCATGCGCTGGCCGTCCTTGATGGGCATGCTCACAAAGTCCCGGTTGACAATCTCCTTCAAAAAGCCGGCGGCGCAGCCGGTGGAGAGAATCTTCATCCGGGGGCTCAGGTCCAGCAGCTTCTCAATGCTGCCGGCGTGGTCGGGCTCGGTGTGGCTCACCACCAGGTAGTCGATGGCGGTCACATCCACCAGCTCGCGGAGCTTGTCCAGGTAGTCGTCAAAGAATTTGGCCTTGGCCGTCTCAAAGAGGACGGTCTTGTCCCCCGCCCGGAGGACATAGGAGTTATAGGTGGTTCCGAACTCGGTCTCCATAATAATGTCAAAGACACGCAGGTCATAGTCCTGGATGCCGGTCCAGTAGAACCCCTCTCTCAGCTTCAGTGTTTTCACGGTGGGCATAGCCTCCTTTTTAGAAATCGTGGCGCGGCGCGCCCGGGGGCATCCGGGGCGCACATACTGTTTTATTATACCACTTATCTCACGCTCTGTCACTGCCCGCGGCGGTCTTTGTTTTCCGCGCAGGGTTCCACAAAAATGGACGGCAAAATTTGTGCAATAATTCCTGCATTTGAAGTTGAAACTTTCAAAAAGACGTGCTATGATAGGCATCGTGACAGAGAACTTGCATTTCCGCCCAGGCGGCCCCCGGGGGTGCCGGCGGAACATGGATAAAAACGGCGTGCCGTCCACCAGAATGACGGCACCGCGCCACACAAAAAAACCTCCCGGAGTCGGAGGTTTTTTCCTGTGTGTGCCGGATATCAGGAGGTACAGGATGAGCGATTCCACGGTTACCAACCAGAAGAGCGGCGAGTACCGCTCGGAGCACGATTCCATTGGCGAGCGTGCGGTTCCCAAAGATGTCTACTACGGCGTGCAGTCCCTGCGCGCGGCGGAAAACTTTCATATCACCGGCCTGAAAATGCCCAATGAGATCATCGTCAGCATCGCGGAGATCAAGAAGGCCTCGGCCATCACCAACTACGAGATTGGTCAGCTGGACCGCCGGGTGGCGGACGCCATCTCCCGGGCCTGTGACGAGATCATTGACGGCAAGCTCCACGAGTATTTCATCGTGGACCCCATTCAGGGCGGCGCGGGCACCAGCCTGAACATGAACGCCAACGAGGTCATTGCCAACCGGGCCATTGAGCTGCTGGGCGGCGAAAAGGGCGATTATAGCCTGGTGAACCCCAACGACCATGTGAACTATGGCCAGTCCACCAATGATGTGTTCCCCTCCGCCGGCAAGCTGGCGGTGCTGAAGTTGCTGGTCCGGGCCCAGATTCAGCTGGAAAACCTCCACAAGGCCCTCCTCCACAAGGCCACCGAGTTTGACGACGTACTGAAAATGGGCCGCACTCAGATGCAGGACGCAGTACCCATCCGTCTGGGCCAGGAGTTCCGGGCGTACAGCGAGGCCATCCGCCGGGACATCGCCCGGTTTGAGCGGGCCATGGACGAAATGCGCTGTCTGAACATGGGCGGCACCGCCATCGGCACCGGCATCAACGCCGACGAGGCCTATCTGAACCGCATTGTGCCCAACCTCTCCCATGTGACCGGCCTGCGCCTCACTCAGGCCTTTAACCTCATTGACGCCACCCAGAACCTGGACGAGTTTGTGGCTGTGTCTGGCGCGGTCAAGACCTGTGCGGTGAACCTGTCCAAGATGTCCAACGACCTGCGCCTCATGTCCTCCGGCCCCCGGTGCGGCTTTAATGAAATCAACCTGCCCCCCCGTCAGAACGGCTCTTCCATCATGCCCGGTAAGGTCAACCCCGTCATCCCCGAGGTGGTAAACCAGGTGGCCTTCAACATCATCGGCAACGACATGACCATCACCATGGCCGCCGAGGCCGGACAGCTGGAGCTCAATGCCTTTGAGCCCATCATCTTCTACAACCTCATTGAGTCGGTGCAGACCCTCACCTACGCCGTGAGCACCTTTGTGGAGAACTGCATCAAGGGCATCACCGCCAACCGGGAGCGTTGCCGCGACATGGTGGAGAACAGTGTGGGCATCATCACCGCCCTGTGCCCCCATGTGGGCTATGAGACGGCGGCCAACATCGCCAAGAAGGCCATCGCCACCGGCGAGAGCGTGCGCAGCCTCATCCTCAAGGAGAAGCTGCTGGACGAGGAGAGCCTCAACAAGATTCTGGACCCCTACTCCATGACCGAGCCCGGCATCTCCGCCAAGGAGCTGCTGAAATAATTCCTCTCTTCAAGTAAAAAGCCTGCCGCGGAACAGAAATCGTTCTGCGGCAGGCTTTTTTCATCCCTCCGGCAGGGCGCGATAGGCTTCCAGAATGCGGGAGACGCATCCCTCAATGCCCTCCCGCACCGTGTCCAAATACAAATCAAAGTGCCGGGGGTCGCCCCAAGTCCAACCGGTATAGGCCTGGTAGTAGGCCCGGCGCTGCCTGTCCATCCGGCGCACCAGTCCCTCGGCGGCCCGCCGGTCCAGCCCCTCCCGCTCCATCTTGCGTTTCACGCGGGCGGAAAAGGGCGCGGCAAGAAACACCGTCAGCAGCCGGGCGCGGCCCTTCAGCACATAGTCGGCGCACCGGCCCACAATCACCGCGTCCTCCTGGCGGGCAATGTCCCGAATCACCGCGCTCTGGAGCTGAAAGAGGACGGCTGACACCGACTCCCCCTGTCGCACATGGCGATTTCCGCCATAGACTGCCTCATAGAGCAGCGGATTCTCCCGCCGCTCGTCAAAAGGCTCCAGCCGCCGGTGCTCCAGCTCCCCCCGGCGGGCCGCCAAATCAATCAGCTCCCGGTCGTAGCACGGAATCCCCAGTTCTCGGGCGCACAGCAGCGCGATTTCCCGGCCGCCGCTGCCAAACTGGCGGCCCAGCGCAAGAATACGGTGTGTCATCCTTCTCCCTCCCCAGGTGTTCTTTTCGCCATTATACCGCTTCCCCGCCGCTCACACACTACACAAGCGCCCCGTTTTGTTGGGAGCACGGCGGAAAAACACCAGACATTTTTTGCACAGTGTGTAGTTTTGCACATTTTCCCTCAGTTGTGTATGGGACTTCAGGCCATTCTGCGGTATAGTGAAACCGTCACTCAAACGCGCTCCACACGTCTGAGCGGTCCAGACATCTCCTCCCAATCCGTGCACAAGGAGGCACAGCCTATGGACAACACCCGCCAAAAGCCCCGTCCACTGGTGGCGGTCGCCACCTTTATTGTGGATAAACGCAATTTGTTTTTCCTGCTCTACGCCATCAGCCTGATTTTCTGTCTCTTCTCCCGCAACTGGGTGTCGGTGAACAACGACCTCACCGACTATCTCCCCACCGATACGGAGACCCGGCAGGGCCTGAGCCTGATGGAGGAGCAGTTCACCACCTTCGGCACTGCCCGTGTGATGCTCTCCAATGTGACCTACGACGAGGCTGCCGCTCTAGCCAAAGACCTCGCCTCCATTGAGGGCATCACCACCGTGGATTTTGGCGACGCCAGCAGCGCGGAGAGCCGGGCGGAGCACTTCCGCAACTCCGCCGCCCTCTTTGATGTGACCTTCGCCGGAGAGGAACAGGATTCGGTGAGCCTCCAGGCCATGAATGATTTGCGCGCCGCTCTCTCTGGGTATGATGTCTCCATCTCCAGCGCCGTGGGACAGGACGACTCGGCCTCTCTGGCGCAGGAAATGCAGGTCATTCTGGTCATCGCCGCCATCATCATCATTACGGTACTTCTCCTCACCTCCCGCACCTACGGAGAGGTGCCGGTGCTCCTTTTGACCTTTGTGGCCGCGGCGGTGCTGAATATGGGGACCAACTTCCTGTGCGGGGAGATCTCCTTTGTGTCCAACTCCATCGCCGTGGTGCTCCAGCTGGCGCTGGCCATTGACTACGCCATCATCTTCTGTCACCGCTTCAGCGAGGAGCGGCAGAGCGCCGACACCCGGGAGGCGTGTATTCTGGCCCTGAGCAAGTCCATCCCGGAGATCTCCTCCAGCTGTCTCACCACCCTGGCGGGCCTCATCGCCATGATGTTCATGCAGTTTCGCATCGGCCTGGACTTGGGCATTGTGCTGGTGAAGGCCATTTTGTTCAGCATTCTCTCGGTCTTTACCCTCATGCCCGGGCTGCTGATGCTCTTCAGCCGCGCCATGGACAAAACCCACCACCGCAACTTCATCCCCCCCATCACCCTCTGGGGGCGCTTTGTCACCCGGCTCAAGTGGGTGGTCCCGCCGCTCTTTGCCTGTGCGCTGGTGGCGGCCTTTTTCCTCTCCAACCAGTGCCCCTATGCCTACGGCTTCACCCTGCTGAAAACGGAGAAGAAGAGCGAAACCGTCCTGGAACAGGAGAAAATCGACGGCGCCTTCGGCACCCAGAATCTGCTGGCAGTGCTGGTCCCCGCCGGGGACTACACACGGGAGGGCCAGCTTCTGGACGCACTGAGCGCCCGGCCGGATGTGGACTCCGCCCTGGGTCTGGCCAATGTGCCGGTGGAGGGGGAGGAGTATGTCCTCACCGACCAGCTCACCCCCCGGCAGTTTGCCGAGCTCACCGATCTGGATGTGGAGGTGGGGCGGCTGCTCTACACCGCCTACGCCACCGACCAAGAGGAGTATGGCCGCATTCTCAACAACATTGACAACTACGGCGTCCCCCTTCTGGATATGTTTCTCTTCCTCCACGACCGGGTGGAGGAGGGGTATGTCACCCTGGACGACGATCTGCGCAGCGAACTGGACGACCTCTATCAGCAGGTACACGACGCCCAGCTCCAGCTCCAGGGGAGCGACTACTCCCGCCTGCTGGTAACCCTCAACCTCCCCGAGGAGGGGGAGGAGACCTTCGCGTGTCTGGATGAACTCCACACACTGGTGCGGCAGTACTACCCGGAGGGTTGTTACTTAGTGGGCGAGTCCACCAGCGACTACGACCTCTCCACCTCCTTCCAGCACGACAATGTGCTGGTGAGCGTCCTGTCCGTCCTCTTTGTCATTGTGGTGCTTCTCTTCACCTTCCAGTCGGTGGGTATGCCCCTTCTGCTCATCCTGGTCATTCAGGGGAGCGTGTGGATGAACTTTGCCGTCCCCACCCTCCAGCACAGCTACATCTTCTTCCTGAGCTACCTCATTGTCAGCTCCATCCAGATGGGCGCCAACATTGACTACGCCATTGTCATCTCCAGCCGCTATCAGGAGCTCAAGACCTCCCGGCCCCCCCGTGAGGCTATGATTGAGACCTTGAATCTGGCCTTTCCCACCGTGTTCACCTCCGGCTCCATTATGGCCTCGGCGGGCATTCTCATCAGCAAGCTGACCTCCAATGAGGCCATCTACGGCGTGGGGCTGTGCCTGGGCCGCGGCACCATTATCTCCATGGCTCTGGTGCTGGGCGTGCTGCCGGAAATTCTCCTGCTGGGGGACACCATCATTGAAAAGACGGCCTTCAACTTGAAATACCCCGCTCTGGTCCACACCGTGGGGGCCAGCGGCAAGGTCTACCTGGACGGCCGGGTGCGGGGCACCATCTCGGGACACATTGACGCGGAGGTCCACGGCGTTCTGGACGGAGAGGTCTCCGCCGTGGTTACCGTCCACCAGGCGGACCCTATCCAATCCGAACAGGAGGAAGCCCATGAAACGCAGACTTAATTCCCCTCTCTCCCGGCTTCTGGCCCTGCTGCTGACCGGGGTCGTGCTGGCAAGCCCCCTTCTCCCGGCGGCCTATGCCGTCGGAACGGACGTCTCCATCCGCTCGGTGGAGGATTTGACCGCCTTGGCCCAGAACTGCACTCTGGACACCTGGTCCCAGGGCAAAACCGTCCGCCTGGAGGCCGATTTGGATTTGACGGGGGTAGACTTCTCCCCCATCTCCACCTTTGGCGGCATTTTTGAGGGAGGCGGACACACCATCTCCGGCTTTACCCTTGACGGGGAGTCCACTTTGGGCCTGTTCCGCTGCATCCAGAGTGGGGCGGTCGTGCGGGAGCTGTCCGTGGAGGGCACCCTCTCCGCCACCGGCAGCCAGTCGGTAGCGGGGGGCATTGTGGGCCTCAACTACGGTACCGTGGACCACTGCACCTTCTCCGGCACGGTGAGCGGCAAACACCGGGTGGGCGGTATCGCGGGCCTCAATGAGGCAGGCGGCGCCCTCTCCAACTGTACCACCACCGGCTCCATCACCGGCGAACAGGCCACCGGCGGCATTGTGGGAGAAAACGCTGGCTCCGTCACCGGATGCACCAACCAGAGCGCCGTCAACACGGCGGCCTACACCCCCGACCGCAGTCTGGAGGAGAGCCTGGGCATCCCAGAGCCCAATGAGCTCTCCGGCCTGGCGGCAGACACCGCAGAGCTGCTGGACACCACCTCGGACACCGGCGGCATCGCAGGTTACTCCACCGGCGTACTGCGCGCCTGCCAGAACAAGGGTGAGGTGGGCTATCCCCACATCGGCTACAACGTGGGCGGTGTGGCCGGGCGCTCCTCCGGGTATATCGACGGCTGCTCCAATGCCGGGCTGATCCAGGGCCGCAAGGACGTGGGGGGCATCGCCGGGCAGCTGGCCCCCAATATCCTGCTCATCTTCTCCCGCAGCACCGCCCAGGATTTGGAGTCCGCCCTCAATGAGCTGGACACCCTGCTCAACCGCACTCTGGACCGCGCTCAGGCCAACAACAGCACCCTCTCCAGCCGCCTCTCTTCCCTCTCGGACTACGCCAGCGCCGCCGCGGACAGCGCGGGGGATTTGGCGGACTCCACCGTGGACTGGGCCGCAGACAGTCTGGAGGAGGTCAACGACATCGGCTCTGCTCTGGCCGACACCCTGGACCAGCTGGAGGGGGTCACCGCCCAGGGACAGGGCATTCTGGACCAGACCGCCGACGGCCTGGAGGAGATGCGGGGCGGCCTGGACGAGTTCCGGGACGCACTGGATCTGGGCTCAGAGGGGATGGACGGCCTGGCCCAGGCTCTGGACCAGCTGGAGTCCGCCGCCCGCGAGGGGCAGGACGCCTTGACGCTGCTCCAGAAGGCCACTCAGGCTCTGGCCCGGACGGTGGTGGTGGAGGACCCCGCCGCCGCGGCCCAGGCCGCCGCTCAGGTCCAGCAGAGCCTCAATCAGCTCGCCGCCTCCCTCAGCAGCATGCAGACCGCGCTGGCCGACCTGCGCCAGCTGCTCCAGCAGCTCCCCTCTGCGGAAAATCCCTCCCTTCAGCCCTTTCTGGACGCGCTGGAGCGCCTTCGTCTGGGGTTCCACACCGCCGCCGGAGCCATCCGGGATTTGGCGGTGGGGAGTAAGACCTGGCTGGACAGCTGGCGACTGGATTTGAGCCAGGCCCGCACCGGGCTGGACGGCCTCTCAGACGCCTCCGGGGTCCTCTCCCAGGCCGCCGCCATTCTGGCTGACGGGCTGAACCAGCTGGAGAGCGCCGCCGGCTCCTTCTCTGGCCTCTCCGCCGGACTGGCGGACGGTTCCTCCGGGTTTGCCCAGGGGATGAAGTATTTTAACCAGGCCGCCCAGGATTTCAGCACCGCCGCTGAGGACCTCCACGGCGTCTTTACCGGCCTTGCCGACCGCCCGGCCATCTCCTTCCCCACCGTCAGCGCCGATTACCGCGCACTGGGGGACTGCATCCAGGGCGCGGTCAGCGGCATGGGAGATGAGATGGACGCCCTGCGGGGGGATATCCAGGCTGCGGGCGATGATTCGATTGCAGATTTGCGGGCAATCCAGGCCCAGTTCCGCGAGGTGACAGATCTGCTGCTCAGCGCCCTCACCGAGCCGGACACCCCCTCCACCGACGATTTGTGGGACGATGTCTCCCAGGACGAGATTGACCAGACCACGCTGGGCAAGGCCCGGGACTGTGCCAACCACGGCGCGGTGCAGGGCGATTTGAATGTGGGCGGTATTGCCGGCTCCATGGCAGTGGAGTACGATTTGGACCCGGAGGACGACATCAGCCGTGTGGGTACCCAGTCGCTGAATTTCCACTATGAGACCCGCGCCATCCTCCAGTCCTGCGTCAGCGACGGGGCGGTCACCGAGGTGACCGACACCCGCCGGGAGACCTTTGTGGGGATGGAACAGCTGGCCTTCCTCTGCCGCGCCCGGGTGGACGGGCGGGAGGCGCTCT
>DXDX01000050.1 GCA_019115265.1 Candidatus Flavonifractor merdigallinarum
GCCTCAGATGGCAAAACCAAAACCAGGATATTTGCCATGAAAAATATGGAATATTCCATATAATGTGGATAGTTCAAGGTGAAATTATCTTGATTCAATCAATGTTTGGGTCTGGAGAAACGAAAGAAAAATCAAACGGGAGCCAGCATAAACCATACACCCCCGGCCTTTCCCTGAGGAACGGCCGGGGGTGTATGGTTTTACGCTTCGGGCTGGGGGCTCTCCTCCGGGAGAGCCCCCACCTGGTTTTCTATGACAGGGGTGGTTTCGGGGATGTTGGGCACTGACTCACCGCTGGCCCGCCGGTCCACCGTCACCGAGGTGCCGGCGAGGATGTCCGAAGAGCCGTCGCGAAGCTCATGCTGGATGGTGACGGTGTCGCCCACATTGAGAATCACCGCGATGGGGTTCTGGGCGGCGGAGAGGGTGTAGAACACCTGCTCCCCCTCCAGACGGAGGAAGTAATAGGAGTTTCCGTCCATCACCGCCGAGCGGATTTCGGCAATCACGCCGGAGACCTCCGTCTGGGGCAGCTCCTCCTGAGAGGTGACCCCCTTGTCGGCCAGAAGGCGGATATACTCCTGCTCGCAGGCGGTGACTGAGTTGCCGGTGGCCACAATATCATACCGGGCCACGTTGACCATGGCGTAGCTCTTGACCAGGTTGGCCGCGTCCTTCAGAGGGATGAAGTAGGTGGGCTGGTCCGCGATGTTGAGGAGCAGGGGGAAGGTGGCGATATAGCCCAAATCCTGCACCACGCCCTGGGCCGAGGCCTGGGCGGCATTCTCCGTGGCGCCGGGGGCGGAGTAGAACTTAGTCTCCTTGGTGCGCTGGTTGGACAGCAGGAAGCCCAGGTTGGACTGGTCGGAGTTGATGGAGGTGACGCCGGTGTACATATACACGTCATCATTGAGGGCAATGTAGTTGTAACCCTGGGTCACCACCGTCACATCCCGCTGGCCAAAGACGGAGTTGATGAAGCCGTTGACCAGTGTGCCGTGGTAGTTGTACTGGTCCATGATAAGGTTGGGGTTAAAGACATTGTCCACCCAGGTGGGGACGTCGGCCAGCTCATAATAGGTGCACTCGCCGGTGATGGCGTTCATCAGCACCGCGCCGGTGATGTCGGTGCCGCCAAAGAGGCCGATGGTCCGCACCACACGGGGGGCAATCCAGTAGGGGGTGCCCTCCTCATTGATCTCAAAGCGAGGGGTATCGAACATATAAGTGGGATAGGTGAAGCGCAGGTGCCGCATAACGTTGCGGTTGAGGGGCTCGGAGAAGGAGTACTTCATCCCCTCCGAGAGGCGGACCACGTTGGCCTCCTGGGTCACCATGTCCACAATCACATAGGCGGGCAGGCCCTCCGAGCGGTTGGTAAACCACTTGATGAGGTCGGCGTAGTCAATGGGGGCCACCCGGACGGGCCGGCCCTGGTAGTTGATCTGGGTGGAATTGTTGGAGTATTCAAACTGGCTCACCATGTCGCTGAGGGTGCCCATCTGCCGGTCCCCCAGGTAGTTGGCGGAGTCCCTGTCCAGGGTGGGAATCTCATCAAAGGAGATCTGGCTGATGTCCTCCGAAAATTCTCCGTTTTCCACGGTGAGCAGGTCCCGGTAGGCCCCCGCCCGAAAGATGGGCAGGGAGATGAGCTGGCCCACCAGCACCACCACCAGAATCACCAGAAAGAGCACCCCAATGGGGAGGCACTGGCTTTTGATAAAGCGGAAATACTCCTTAATTTGTTCGCCAGGGTGGCTGCGGCCCCCTGCGTTCAGATTAAAGCCGGAGGTAAAGAAGGCGCAGACCACATAGACCACGCACAGGAGGAAGAGAAAGCTGTAAAAATCGCCGGACTGGGGGTTGATGGCGGGCAGGGAGACATAGAAATAGACCGCGCCCACCAGCAGAGTGATGAGCAGATTGAGCAGGATTTTGCCCGCCTTGCTGTGGGGACCGTGGGGCTTGTGTTCCTTAGGGGATGGACTCATAACAGGCTCCTTTTTTCAGATGAACTTGAGCGGATACGAATAAGCCCAGTATAACCGCTCCACCGGAAAAAAGCAAGGCGCAAACCAGCGGGGATTAGCGCACCAATGTGCCGCTCTCGTCCTCCAGCAGCAGGAGAATCTGCTCCTGTTCCCCAGTCTGGGCGTTCACATAGATGAGACAGTGGCGGCCGCTCTCATCCTCGCACTGGAACTCGTGGCACAGCACCTCCCCCTGTCCGGCGGTGGGGATGAGGGCCAGACGGCGGGAGAGGAGGGTGAGGCCCTTGCCCACCTTGGCCTGGGCGGCGTCGGCAGATACGGCGGGGGCGGAGAGGGTGCGGGCGGTGTGGTTCATCAGGTAGTTGTGGGCCTCATAGCCCACCACCGCGCCATTGTCCAGAGCGATGGTGACTTTAATGAGGTCGGGATAGCACCGCACCCCGTCCTGGGCGTAGGCAAAGTTGACAATGAGCCGCCCGCCCTCCTCCATGGAGTAGGTGGGCTCCATGCCGCTCAGGTTCAGCCGCTCCAACAGGGCGGCGGCCCGGAGCATTCCCTCCTCCCGGGTGAGCTGAGCGGGCCCCACCGAGCGGGAGTTGAGCACCTGGAGCACCTGCCCGCCTGCCTGTGTCACCTCCACCCACAATTCGCCCCCGTCGGCTACGGCGGAAAAGCCATAGGTGGGGAGGGTGCCCTCCGTTTGAGAGGCGGGGGTGAAGAGGTTGGGGGAGAGGCCGAAAAACGCGGCGGCGGCGGCCCGGGCCTCGTCCCGGTTCACCGTCTCCAGCCCCTCCAGGCACTTGGGGGAGGCGTGGAGCAGGTGGTCGGAGAAGGGCCCGTCATAGATGAGGGTGGGCAGGTCGGAGCACCCCTCTTCAATATCCTGAAACGCGGACCCGGCCAGGACATCCTCCCCGTTCTCCGTCTCCTGGGAGAGCCGCCGCTCCACTGCGTCCACATCGTCCAGGGCCAAAGTCCCGGCGTACAAATCACTCTGGAGGGACTCCAGGGCGGCGGAGAGGGTGGAGGCCCGCTGGGAGAGGGCGGAGAAGGTCTCCCGCTGCTCGTCGGTGAGGGAGTTTTCCTCCAGACGGGCGAGGGCCAGGGCATAGTCTCCCGTTCGGGCCAGAAAGGCGGCGGTCTGCTCCAGCTCCACATTGCCATAGGGGAGAGCGCCCAGGGCGGTCTGGGCGGAGAGGGCCTGCCGGAAGGCCTGAGAGCACAGGGAGGAGAAGAGTCCGGCGGAGGTGGCATACTGCCCCTTTTGCAGGGTGGTGTCCAGCTCACTCACTGCGGCGGTGAGCTCGGAGAAGGCGTATTCATAGTGGCGGGCCAGCAGCGCCTCGCTGGTGGCGGCCCGGAGCTGTCCCTGGAGGGCGAAGCCCCCCAGCACGACCCCGCCGGCGGCCAGAAAGGTAATCGCCCGGATTTGGCCCCGGCGGGTAAAGATTTTCTCTTGCATCTTGAGCGCCCCTTTGCTTGGAAAGTGCTCCTAGCTTGCCCGGACGGGGCGGTGGAAAACCGCGTTTTGCTCATGCAAATTTTACCGTGCCGGTTCGCCGCCTCCCACGGTACACTTGCGCCAAACCAAATCTGTGTTATACTGAGGGGGAAAGGAGGGGATGCCGTGGAATCGCTTCCCGTATTTTTGCGCACGCCTTTGGAGGCTTTTTTGTCTTTTCCGGCCCAGTATCCCCAATTTGCGGCCTGGTATACCACCATTGTGCGCTTTCTCTTTCCGCTGTTGGCCATTGGCATTCTGGCCGGGGCCATCCGCTCGCTGTGGCGGGTGAAGAACCTGCCGGAGGTGTGGGCCTATCTCACCCTCCCCAACGGGGCCAGCGAGCCCCTGATGCACTGGGAGAACATCCTGGGGCGTGGGACGGCCTGTGATGTGGTGCTCAACTATCCGGTGGTCTCCCGGCAGCACGCCGCCCTCATCCGGGGCAGCGACGACAGCTGGACCGTCCACGATTTAGGTTCCAAAGGGGGCGTGACCGTCAACGGAAGGCCGGTGGACGGCAGCGCCAGCGTCTTTTTTGGGGACGTGGTGAGTTTGGGCGGAGTGGAGACGGTGCTCCTCTCGGTGTCCGCCGAGGAACAGGAGGACCGCCGCCGCCGCCGCCGGGTGCTGGAGCGCCCCGCCTCCCCCTGGGGGCCGCTGATTCTCCTCACCGCTTTCCAGCTCCTCACTGCCATGCAGCTGGTGGTGGCGGGCGCCGGAGAGGCGGAGCTGCTGTTGCCGCTGGCCTTCTGGTGCCTCACGGCCCTCATGTGGATCTATGTTCTCTCCATGCGGGCGCTCCGCCGGGTGGGGTTTGAGATGGAGCTTATCGCCTTTTTCCTCTGTACCCTCTCTCTGGCCATTACCGCCTCTTCCGCGCCCCAGGCCCTCTTTAAGCAACTCATTGCCATGGTGCTGGGTATCATTCTCTTTCTGGTGCTGGGCGTCTTTTTGCGGGATTTAGACCGGGCCAAGCAAATCCGCTGGCTGATGGCGGGGGCGGCCGTGGTCCTCCTGGGTATCACCTTGGTGATTGGCAACATCAAATACGGCGCGGCCAACTGGATCAGCATCGGGGGTATCTCCTTCCAGCCCTCGGAGATTGCGAAAATCTGTTACATCTTTGCCGGGTCCGCCACGTTGGATCGGCTCTTCCGCAGGCGGAATCTGGGCCTCTTTATTCTGCTCACCGGCTTTTCCATCGGGTGCCTCGCCCTCATGAGCGACTTTGGCACCGCAGCCATTTTCTTCATCACCTTTCTGGTCATCGCCTATCTCCGCTCGGGGGACTGGGCCACGTTGTCCCTCATCTGCGGCGGGGCGGTGTCCGGGGCGCTGGTGCTTTTCAGCATGAAGCCCTACATCCTCCGGCGCTTTGCCACCTGGGGCCATGTGTGGGAGGACGCCTCCAATACCGGATTTCAACAGACCCGGTGTATGTCCGCCGCCGCCTCGGGCGGCCTGGTGGGGGTGGGCTCCGGCGAGGGCTGGCTCCACAATGTGGCCGCCGCCGACACGGATTTGGTCTTTGGAATGCTGTGCGAGGAGTGGGGGCTGCTGATTGGTATTCTGGCGGTGTGCTGTATTGTCACGCTGGCGGTGTTCGCGGTGCGGGCCTGCCGGGCGGGGCGGTCCAGCTTCTATGTCATCGCCGCCTGCGCCGCCACCTCTATGATGGTGTTTCAGACCGCGCTGAATGTGCTGGGGGCCATGGATATTCTCCCCCTCACCGGCGTGACCTTTCCCTTTGTCTCCAACGGCGGCTCCTCCATGCTGGGCTCCTGGGGGCTGCTGGCCTTTTTGAAGGCCACCGACACCCGGCAGAACGCCAGCTTCGCCATCCGTCTGCCCGACCGGCGGCGGGAGGGGGAGCACGACCCCGTCTCCTACCGCGCCGAGGAGGACGCGCCTCTGGCCGGTCTGGACGAGGACGAGTGGAGCGAATAAGGAGGATACCATGCGAAAAATTGAAAAACGGGCCTTTGTCTGCCTGGTCCTGGTGGGGGCCATGCTGCTGGGCCTGGGCATCTATGTGGTGCAGTACCTGCGCTTTGGGGGAAAGTGGGCCTCCTTCGCCGCCAACCGCCACCTCTACAACAGCCAGGGTCAGCTGGCCGTGGGGCGTATTTTGGACCGGGACGGGGATTTGCTGTCCTGGCCGGACGAGAGCGGCCAGCGGTGCTACTACAACAGCGAGACAGTGCGCAAGGCCACCCTCCACGCGGTGGGGGACGCCCAGGGCAAAATCGGCACCGGCGCGCTGGTGGCCTTTGCGGATTTGCTCTCCGGCTATAACCCCATCACCGGGGCATACAGCCTGACCGGCACGGGAAATGACCTCTATCTCACGCTGGATGCCCGGCTCAACTACATCGCCTATGAGGCCCTGGGGGGTAAAAAGGGGGCGGTGGGGGTGTACAACTATGAGACGGGGGAGATTTTGTGCATGGTCTCCGCGCCGTCCTACGACCCTCTGAATCCTCCGGTGGTACAGGACGGGGACGAGCGATATGACGGGGTGTACCTCAACCGCTTTCTCTCCGGCACCTTTGTACCCGGCTCCATCTTCAAGACCATCACCCTCACCGCTGCCATTGAGAAGCTGCCCGACCTCTTTGAGCGGAGCTTCACCTGTACCGGCTCCACTCAGGTGGGAGATGGGACCATCACCTGCCCCCACGCCCACGGGGAGATGGACATCTATGGGGCGTTTGCCAACTCCTGCAACGGCGTCTTTGGCCAGCTGGCCGCCGAGCTGGGGGAGGAGACGCTGAAGAGCTATGTGGAACAGGCGGGACTTACCAGCCGGTACAGCGTCAACGGGGTTCGCTCCGCCGCCGGCTCCTTCGCACTGACCGGGCTCAGTGAAAACGAGCTGGGCTGGGCCGGCGTGGGCCAGGGGAGCGATTTGGTGAATCCCTGCGCCATGATGGTGTGGATGGGGGCGATAGCCGGAGGCGGAAAGGCGGCGGTGCCCCGCCTTATCCTGAAAACGGAAAACGGGATGGGCCTGCCCGCCTCGCTGGAGCTGACCCACCACACCGGGCGGCTCATTGACAGCACCAGTGCCGCCACCCTGGCCCAGATGATGGCCAACAACGTGAAGGAGACCTATGGTGCCGGGCGCTTCCCCAACATGGATATCTGCGCCAAGTCGGGCACCGGCGAGGTGGGGGGCGGTAAGGCCCCTAATGCCTGGTTTGCCGGGTTTCTCCGCAATGAGGACGCCCCCTATGCCTTTATTGTCCTGGTGGAGGAGGGAGGCAGCGGTGCCGACGCAGCGGGCAATGTGGCCGCCAAAGTGCTGGATGCACTGGTCAATGGCTATTAAAGATGTTTTTGCGCTCGCCAACGTCCTACCCGGACAGGGCACCGCTTTCTTTGCCAAAGAAAGCGGAGGGAAAGAAAGCGCAGAGGGGGGATACCCCCCTCTGCACTCCCCCAAGGCGCATCCGGGCTTGAGTTCTGCTGCGGAGGGATTACGCAAGCCTGGCGCAACAAAAAACTGACCCTGTTGCTTATGAGGAAAGCGTTGTACTGCCATGCAAGACAGGTGACCGCAAAGATTGTCAGCGACTGCCCCTTCTTGGGGCGGCCCCCTAAAAAGGCCGCCCTTTTGGAGGGGAGTGGAGAGGGGAACGAGAAGTTCCCCTCTCCGCCTTTTCTTTCCCCGGTTTCTTTTCTGCGAAAAGAAATCGGGCGCCACCCGCGCAGGGTGCCTGTGCGGCGAGCACAAAAAACCTCCGCCGTTGCGGCGGCCCAATTCCTTACAAATGGCTGATAATCAGGGTATCCCCCTCTTGCAGCGTGGTCCGCCCGTTGGGGATGAGGAAATGTCCCTCCCGCTGAATAGCGGCCACCAGCTGATTCTTCCCCAGCTTCACCTCGGCCAGCGGCTTTTCCCGCCACTCACTCTCCTGGTCCACCGTCATTTCGGTGAGCCGTCCGGCGTTCTGGTCCTCCACTGAGAGGGCGCTGAGCACCACACAGTCCCCCTCCTCCAGCACGGTATCGCCGTTGGGGACAATCCGCTCCTCTCCCCGGCGAATCAGCACCAGCAGCAGCCCCGGCAGCAGGGGAATCTCCCGTACCGGCCGCCCGGTCCAGGGGTGGTCCCGCCCCATGGTGAGCTTGACAAACTGGACGGGCATCTCCTCGGAGTAGTCGGTAAAGGTTTTCATAACGTTTTCCCGGTCGTCAATCATGTCCAGCCGCCGGGCCACCAGAGGCAGCAGGCTCCCCTGCACCGCGATGGAGAAGAGCACGATGAAAAAGACAATGTGGAAGATGTCACTGTTGGTATAGGCGGGGCTGACCACGGCGGTGATGGCAAAGACGATGGACGCCGCGCCCCGCAGGCCGGACCATGCGATCAGCGCCTGCTGTCGGAGAGAGCACCCAAAGGGCCGCAGCAGCACAAAGACCGCCAAAGGCCGGGCCACAAAGGTGAGGAAGAGCACGATGGCCAGCGCACTGGGGATGATGGACGGCATCCGGGAGGGAGTGGAGAGCAGCCCCAAGAGGAAGAAGAGGAGCATCTCCATTAGGCCGGTGATGCCGTCAAAGAAATTGACCATGGGCTTTTTGTTGCTCAGCGGGCAATTCCCCAGCAAAATCCCGGCGATGTAAGTGCTCAGATAGCCATTCCCGCCCAGAAGCGAGGAGGCTGCGTAGGAGGCCAGCGCGATGCCAAAGACAAAGATAGTATCCACCCCTCCGCCGGGCAGGGAGAACGCAGACAGCACCCGCACCGCCGCCCAGCCAATCAGCGCACCGGCCAGGATGCCCACCACCACCTGCGACACCAGCAGCCCCACCAGGGCCGCTCCATCCGCCTGGCCGCTCATGATCGTAAGCATGACCACAGTGAGCATGTAGGCGCAGGGGTCGTTGCTGCCGCTCTCCATCTCCAGAATGGATGCAGTGCCGTCTTTCAGGTTCAGCCGGTGAGAGCGGAGAATGGAAAAGACCGATGCGGCGTCGGTGGAGCTGATGACGGAGCCCACCAGCATCCCCTCCCACAGGGAAAAGTGCAGCGCCTTCCAGCAGAAGAGGCCCACCAGAAGCGCGGTCAATATCGTACCCACACTGGAGAGCAGCACTGATTTGGCGAACACTGGCTGCGCTTTCCTCCAGTTGGTGCCAAATCCGCCGTAAAACATAATAAAAATCAGGGCGGTGGAACAGATCTGTTCCGAGAGCTGATAGTCGTTAAAGGGTATCTTCAGCAGCCCGTCGCTGCCAAACAACATACCCAGCAGCAAAAAGGCCAGCAGAACCGGGACTCCCAAACGGCTGGAGATCCGGTTGAGCAGCAGACACAGCAAAATGACCGCCGCAGTCAGCAGGATCAGCAGACTCATTGATACAAATTCCTCCTTTTTCCATGCAATCGCCAAAGCGGCGCTGTATGTAGCATACCATAATCGGCCAGCCATCGCAAGCCGCCCCCCCGTTCAGGTGTCGAAAAGGGGATTGACACCCGGGGCAAGATGTGCTATTCTATTCAGGCAGTCCATGCTGGAATAGCTCAGTTGGTAGAGCAGCTGATTCGTAATCAGCAGGTCGCGTGTTCAAGTCACGTTTCCAGCCCCACAAAGAAAAGACCCGTTGCAGAATTTTTTCTGCAACGGGTCTTTTTTACTCAATTCCGAAGGACGCCAGCGCATCCCGAAGATGGCGCCACTCCTCCAGCAGGGCGTCACGCTTTTCCCGTCCGGCCTCGGTGAGACGGTAATACTTTCGCACCGGGCCGTCCGACATGTGCCCCTCATACTGCTGGGTAAATCCCTCCTTGCACAATCCGCGGAGCAGGGCGTAAATGGCGCTCTCCTGCGTGCCGGGAAATCCAGTGTGAATCCGGCGGAGAATCTCATACCCATACAAGTCCTCCTCTGTCAGCAGGTGGAGCAGGCTCAACTCAATGAGGTCTTTTTTCAGCACAGGGATACCCCCGTTCCCACCAGACCTATAACCCCGACCGCTGTCCATCTCTGAACATAGGGTACCCACCAGTCGGGGCCGGATGGCATATCCAGCGTGGTTAGCAGGGCCAGCACCAGAACGCAGAGGGCCAAAACCGTCAGCCCCAGCAGATAGAGCGCACTCCAGCGGCGGTCCGCAATCCGTGCCTTCACCAGACCAAACAGGCCCAGCGCGGTGGACACGGTCCCTGCCAGACAGAGAGTGAAATACGCCGTTTTCCCGTACCACTCCGACGGTATGGACTTCCAAACGCCCGCAATCAGACCTCCTACCACCACGCCAACTGCAACCAGAAGGACAGCCATGCCGCCCAGAGCCAGGAGCAGCCCTTTTGGCATAGGGTGTTTGGCACTCTCCCGGCGGGGGTGAAACAGCAGCAGCGACACCCCCATACCCAGAGCCATTAAAACCAGGATAGGCGCGGTCAGAGAAGAGACGCTGGTCCGCAATAAGAGGACTTCCGGGAGCAGCAGGCAAAGCGCCAGATACCCAAACGCCGCCAGCCAGAGGTGGTAGCGCTTCCCTTCCGTCAGCACCTTGGCCGCAAATGCGGGCGTCCCTAAATCCTCCAGCAGCGTGTTGTCCCGCTCTGCCGGGCGCTGGCGGAGCAGTTCCTCATAATCCGCCAAAACCGCGTCCGCCTCCGGTTTCGGAAGCCTCCAGCGGACCTGCCGGGAAAGTCTCCTCCAATAGAGCTGTCGATTCATAACTCTGTCCCTTCCTCTACTGTGAATTTAACTATTGTAAATAATATAATAGTTGCATCCTCAATATACCACCGGAAGGACACTGTGTCAAGCCCCTCGGAGTGGAGGGGTTTGTCCTCGCCGGACGGGCCGCTTACCCAGCGGGGGCACCCTACGCGGGTGGCACCCGATTTCTTTTCGCAGAAAAGAAACCGGGAAAAGAAAAGGCGGAG
>DXDX01000006.1 GCA_019115265.1 Candidatus Flavonifractor merdigallinarum
GATTTCTTTTCGCAGAAAAGAAATCGGGGAAAGAAAAGGCGGAGAGGGTAACTTCTCGTTCCCCTCTCCACTCCCCTCCAAAAGGGCGGCCTTTTTAGGGGGCCGCCCCATTTTGTGGGTGCTAGATGACACCTTTATCATTCGCACTAGATTCTCAGTAAACGGCGTCACCTGTCTTGCATGGCAGTACAACGCTTTCCTCATAGGCGGGAAGCTTCGTTCAAATGGCACCAAGCTGGCGCAATCCCACCGCAGGGGAACTTTAGCCCGGTTGCGCATTGGGGGGAGTGCAGAGGGGGTTGCCCCCTCTGCGCTTTCTTTCCCACCGCTTTCTTTGCAAAGAAAGCGGTGCCCCGTCCGGGCAGGACGCCCGCGCGGCGAGCGCAAAAACTCCCCGGCTTGGTCGGGCAGAACGTCCCCAAACTTTCGCTTACAGACAGCGGCGATAGGTCCGGGTCACCCGGCGCAGATGGCCGGACACATCGGGATTGAGCGCCGCCTCCCGCACCCGCCAGCTCCAGTTCTGGGGCCCCATGGTACCAGGGGCGTTCATCCGGGCGTCCGCCCCCAGGCCCAGCAAATCCTGCAGCGGGGCAATCGCCAGACGGGACGGGGACATCCATGCCCCGCACACCGCGCCCCAGCCAAAGCCCTCGTCCTCCCGCAGACGCAGATACTCCAGAGCGTAGGCCCGCTCCTGGGGGTTGGCCTCGTCAAAGAGCCACTGGACAAAGGTGGGGGTGTCGTGGGTGCCGGTGTAAATGATGGAATTGGGAGTACAGTTATGGGGCAGGTAGGCGCTCTCCCCCACCGGGTCAAAGGCGTAGACCAAAATCCGCATGCCGGGCAGGCCGCTGTTGGCGATGAAGTCCCGCACGGTATCGTCCAGATCCCCCAAATCCTCCGCGATGAGGGAGAGGCCGGGCACCGACTCCAACACCTTCACCAGATCCATGCCGGGGCCCGGCTCCCAGTGGCCCTCCTTGGCGCTCTTGGCCTTCAGCGGGATGGACCAGTAGGTGTGGAAGCCCCGGAAGTGGTCAACGCGCACCGTGTCATAGAGGCGGGCCATGTGCTCCCCTCTGGCCCGCCACCAGGCATAGCCGGTCTTTTTGTGGTATTCCCAGTCATAGAGGGGGTTGCCCCAGTGCTGCCCCTCATCGGTGAAGGCATCGGGGGGCACGCCGGCCACGGCGGTGGGCATGTAGTCCTCATCCAGCTGGAAGAGCTCCGGGTGGGCCCACACCTCCGCCGAGTCGGGGGAGACGTAGATGGGCAGGTCCCCCAGAATGAGAATCCCCCGCTCGTTGGCGTACTGTTTCAGGGCAGTCCACTGCAAGAAGAAGAGATATTGCAGGAAGGCGTAATACTGGCAGTCCTCCGCCAGCTCCTCCCGCAGTTTTTGCAACGCCTTGGGCTCCCGGGTGCGGGCGTCGTCCGGCCAGTCTTTCAGCTCTGCCCCATCAAACTTGGCCCGCAGCGCCATAAAGAGGACATAGTCGGGCAACCAGCTCTTCTCCTCCTCCAAAAAGGCCTCCACCTCTTTGGCGTACTGCTTTTTGCCCCGCTCCCAGGCCTTGCGCAGCAGGGCGGGGCGGGTCTTATGAATCCAGGCATAATCCACTCGGTCCGGGTTGGGACACTGGGCGCTCTCCAGCTCCTGGGGAGTGAGCAGTCCCTCCTCCGCCAGCATATCCAAATCCAGAAACAGGGGGTTCCCCGCAAAGGATGACGGGGACATGTAGGGGGAATCCCCTCCGCCGGGGGGCACTAGGGGCAGAATCTGCCAGTAGTGCTGGCCTCCGGCGGCCAGGAAATCCACAAAGCGGCGGGCCTGCTCGCCTAGCATCCCAATCCCATAGGGACCGGGCAGGGCGGAGACGGGCAGGAGGATGCCGCTGGAACGGTATTCGAGCATGGTCATTCCCTCCAAACAAAAACGGCACACACAGCCGTGGTGTACTTGGGGAATTTGACGGAAAGAGCTGTACAAACTCCCCCTCGCACTGGGCGATTCGACAGACACCATTATAATTCGTTCCGGAAAGAACTGTCAAGTGAAACATCCGCCGTCGGGGTTAGTCTGGGCGGGCAGAGCCTCCGGCGCGCCCGTCTCCAGATGGAGTTCTCCACCCCGAAGCTCCACCCGGCAGCACCCCCCGGCGGACAGCGCACCGCTGAGAATGGCCTCCGCCGCCGGGTCCTCCACCTGGGCGCGCACCGCCCGGCGGAGGGGCCGGGCGCCGTACTCCAGGTCAAAGCCCAGACTGGCCAGGGCGTCCAGGGCCTCGTCGGACACCTCCAATTCCATCCCCAGCGCCGCCAGACGCTCCGCCACCCCGTCCAGCAGCCGCCGGGCAATCACCCGCAGCTCCGGCTGTCCCAGAGAGTGGAAGCACAGAATTTCATCCAGGCGGTTGAGGAGTTCCGGCCGGAACACCTTTTTCAATTCCTCCAGAGCGGCATTCCGGCGGCTCTGCTCCACCGGCACCGCCCCGGCAAAGCCCAGCGGCCCGCCCCGGCCGCTCAGCCGCTGGGCCCCCACATTGGAGGTGAGCACCAACACTGCGTTGCGGAAATCCGCCCGACGGCCCTGGGCGTCTGTGACCACCCCGTCCTCCAAGATCTGGAGAAGCAGACTCCACACATCACTGTGGGCCTTCTCCAGCTCGTCAAAGAGAATGACCGCGTAGGGCCTGCGGCGGATAGCCTCAGTGAGCTGGCCCCCCTCCTCATGGCCCACATAGCCGGGGGGCGAACCGATGAGGCGGGAGACGGTGTGTCGCTCCATATACTCGGACATATCAAAGCGGATGAGGGCCTCCTCGCTGCCGAAGAGGGCCTGGGCCAGCGCCTTGCACAGCTCAGTCTTGCCCACGCCGGTGGGCCCCAGAAAGAGGAAGGAGCCCACTGGGCGGCCCGGCTCCTTCAACCCCACCCGGCTGCGGCGGATGGCCTTGGCCACCGCCTTCACCGCCTCGTCCTGCCCCACCACCCGGCGGCGCAGCTCCTCCTCCAACCCCTGGAGGTGCTCCCGCTCCCCCTGGGTCAGAGCAGTGACCGGCACACCGGTCCAGCGGGAGACCACTGCGGCCACATCCTCGGCGGTGACCTGACCCACCGCATGGCCGCTGGTCCACACGGTTCGGGCACTCTCCAGCTCCCGGCGGAAGTCCTTTTCCGCGTCCCGCAGCATGGCGGCCCGCTCAAAATCCTGCCCCCGGATGGCCTGCTCCTTCTCCCGGCGGGTGCGGGTCACCCGCTCCTCTAAAGCGTGGAGGGTGGGCGGCAGGGATAGCCGCTCCAGACGGGCCAGGGCGCAGGCCTCATCCATGAGGTCGATGGCCTTGTCGGGGAGACGCCGGTCGGCCAGATAGCGCACTGACAGCGTCACCGCCGCGTCAATGGCCTCCTCGCTGATGCGCAGGCGGTGGTGGCTCTCGTAGCGCTCCCGCACCCCCCGCAGAATGGCCGCCGCAGCGTCCCGGTCCGGCTCGGACACGGTGACTGGCTGGAAGCGCCGCTCCAGTGCCGCGTCCTTTTCAATGTAGCGCCGGTACTCCTGGGTGGTGGTGGCTCCGATCACCTGTAACTCTCCCCGGCCGAGGGCGGGCTTTAAGATGTTGGCCGCGTCAATGGCCCCCTCTGCCGAACCGGCCCCCACCAGGTTGTGCAGCTCATCAATAAAGAGGATGATATTCCCCGCCCGCACCACCTCGGCCAGCAGATTTTTCACCCGCTCCTCAAACTCTCCCCGGTACTTGGTCCCCGCCACCATGGCGGAGAGGTCCAGGGCGCACAAGCGCTTGCGCCGCAGCTCTTCCGGCACCTCTCCGGCGGCCATACGGCAGGCCAGTCCCTCCGCCACCGCCGTCTTGCCCACCCCCGGCTCTCCAATGAGGGCGGGGTTGTTCTTCCGGCGGCGGGCGAGAATCTGCACTACCCGGTCAATCTCCTCCTCCCGACCAATGACCGGGTCCAGCTTCCCCGCCGCCGCCAGGCGGGTGAGGTCCCGGGAGAACTGCTCCACCAGCTTGCTCTCCCCATACTCCCGCTCGCTCTTGGGGCGGCTGCTGCTGTGGAAGGAGGGCGGCACACTCTCCCCGCCCATGGCGGTGGCCAGCTCCCGGCGCAGACGCCCCTGCTGGGGGACGCACACCGCCAGCACATCCGCCGCCGTGCCGCCGCCGTCCTGGAGCAGCCCAAAGAGCAGATGCCCGGTGTCCACCGCCCGGGCCTTGCGCCGCCCCGCCTCATCCAGCGCCAGGGTGATCACCCGCCGCAGGCGGGGGGTGAGCCCCTGGGCAGGGGGAAGGCCCGGCGTCCCTCGGCCCACCGCCGCCGTCACCCCCTCCAGAAGGCGCTTCTCCGTCACTCCGCAGCGCTGAAGAGCCTGGGCCGCCGGCCCCTGCCCCTCCCGGAGCAGCCCCAGCAGCAGGTGCTCACTGCCCACATAGCTGTGGCCCAGCTCTGCCGCACCGCCCGCCGCCAGCCTCAGCGCCCGGCGGGCTCCGGGGGTGAACCCCTCCCCCTCCAGGCCGCCGCGCCCGCCCTTGCGGCCATTGGCCGTCTGCCGCGTTTCTCTCTTCACACCCATCCGCTCCTTCTCCTGTGTATGTCCTCCCGGTCTGGCCGACAGGCATTTGAAACTATAACCAATCTGCCTGTATTTTATGATTGATTTTTTCGAAATTCATGTTACAATGTTGGTAGCTTAAGTTTGGAGGTGTTACCTATGGCTTATAAGATCAGCGGCGATTGCGTGAGCTGCGGCTCCTGCGCCGGCGCCTGCCCTGTGGGCGCCATCCACGAGGGTGACGAGCACTACGAGATCGATGCCGGTTCCTGCATTGACTGCGGCTCCTGCGCCGATACCTGCCCTGTGGGCGCCATTTCCCAGGGCTAATTGCTACATCGGGAAAAAAGGGACCTGTCTTTGGACAGGTCCCTTTTTGCTTGTCGACAAAGTCGACAAGCTTCTCAAAAATGCAAGCATTTTTTCGAGGAGAGACAGCCCGCCGCGCGCATCCTTTGGCCAATGGGCCAAAGGCGACACTTGCGGGCTGAGACGTGTTTTTTCTGAGTCACATGTCCTCAGAAAAAACTGATTTCCACTCTGTTTTGCCGAGGGCTTTTTCCCCTATGTAAAAAACCCTTTTCCACTTGTGTAGAGTTTACCTTCTTCAATAGCCTGAAGCTCTTTCGGGAATCTGACCAACTCTCGTTCCATCTGACGATTTACTTTTTGGACAATTTCGCTTATACTGTTGCTTGTCCTCCCGCCCTCCGGGGCAAGACAGCAGAAAGGATGAACATACCATGGAGCGTTTGAGCAGGCGAGACCTGTTTTTGGTGGGCTTTACCCTGTTTTCCATGTTTTTTGGCGCGGGGAATCTGATTTTCCCCCCCGGCATCGCCGCCCAGGCGGGCAGTATGACCTGGTTTGCCATGGTGGGCCTGGCGGTGAGCGCGGTGGGCCTGCCGGTGCTGGGAGTAGTGGCGGTGGCCCGCACTGGGGGGCTTGTTACCCTGGGCAACCGGGTCCACCCCCTCTTCTCCCGCGTTTTTACGGTGGTGGCCTATCTGGCCATCGGTCCGTGTCTGGCCATCCCCCGCACCGCCACCACTTCCTTTGAAATGGCCATTCCCCCCTTTGCCGGGGAAAATGCCCCCCTGAACCTCTATCAGCTTCTCTACCTGGTGGTCTTTTTTGCCCTGGCGCTGCTGGTGGCCCTGCGCCCGGAGAAGCTCACCGATCGGCTGGGAAAGGTACTGTGTCCCATCCTGATCGCCCTCATTCTCGTCACCTTCGCCGGGTGCCTTCTCAACCCGTTGGAGGGGTATGGTCCCCCCACTTCCCACTACAACACCGCAGTCAAGGCGGTGGCAACCGGCTTTTTGCAGGGCTATCAGACCATGGATACCATTGCCGCGCTGGTCTTTGGCATCATCATCAGCCTGAATATCCGGGCCCGGGGCATCCAGGACGAGCGCGAAGTGGTGAGCAGCACCGTCCAGGCCGGGCTCATTGCCGGGGTGCTGCTGCTGGCCATCTACTCCATGCTGGCCCACATCGGTGCCCTGTCCGGCGGGGCCTTCCCGGAGCCCACCGACGGTGCCCAGGCGCTGACCAATCTAGTGGCCGCCCTCTTCGGGCCTATGGGGAATCTGCTGCTGGCGGCTATCTTCATCATCGCCTGTTTCAATGTGTGTGTGGGCCTTATCAGCTCCTGCGGCGAGTATTTTTCCGAGACTTTCCCCCTGCTGAGCTACCGGCAGTGGGCGGTGGTCTTTGCGGTGGTCAGCGCCCTCATTGCCAACATTGGCCTCACCCAGATTCTGACCCTCTCGGTACCGGTGCTGAACATCATCTATCCGGTGGCCATTGTCCTCATCCTCCTGGCGCTGCTCCAGCGCTGGATCGAGGACCGGTGGCTGGTCTATCCTGTCACAGTCCTTCTGACCGGTGTCGCCAGCCTCCTGCTGGAGCTGGAGCGGCTCACCTTCTCGGACGCCCTCTCCTTCCTCCCCCTGTCCGATTTGGGCCTGGGGTGGGTGTGCCCCGCTCTGGTGGGGCTGGTGCTGGGCTACTTCCTCTCTTTCCTCCCCAGGAAGAACTGAACACACAAAACCGCCCTTCTTGAAACAAGAAGGGCGGTCCTTTTATACTCTCCAGCGCAGCGCCCGCAGGGCCTCCTTGCACTCAGGCGGGATACGGTTGCTCTCCACCGCCTTCTGGATGGTCTTGTTGTGGACCCATGGGCTGAGCCGCCGCTCCGTTAGATAGGGTAATGCGGCCTCCAGCTGTTTGGCCAGAGCGGTGGCAAAGTACCAGGCTACCATCATCTTCACATAGTATTCCTCACTCCGCACTTCGGCAGCCCAGTCCAGATAGACGGGGGAAAATTCCCCGTCCAGATACCAGCGCAGCAGGCCCCCCAGACCGAAGCGGACCGTATAAGTGGCCCCGCTCTCCATCCAGGTTTTCAGCTGTCCGGGCAGCTCCGGCGGGTGGGCGGCAAAGGCTTTGGGGCTCAGAAGGTCGCAGGTGGCCCAGTTGTCCACATGGGGCAGAAAGCGCTCCAAAGCGGCCACTGCGGCGGCGTAGTCTCTCTCCTCATTCAGCAGGAGGCCGTGGAGATTCCGCTCCTCATAGTAGCGGTGGGGCAGAGCCTCCAGAAACGCGGTTCCCTCCGGCGTCCCCTTCAGCGCCTTAGCCAGTTTCCGCAGCTCAGGGGTGCGCACCCCGATGACCTGCTCCGGGTCCACGGTGGGCATGAGCTTGCACTGAAAGCTCCGGTATTTGGGGTCCTGGAGGGCAAACAGCCGCTCCTGAATGGATGCTATGGGCTCAGACATGGACTGCGCTCCTTTCTATCATAAAAAGGGGGACGGCCCGATATGAAAAGGGCCGTCCCACAGATTGTCAATGGGGTGTTTAGTTGGGCTGGACAACCTCGCTGATGTCCACCGGGGTGGCGTCGGCCCACAGGCGCTCCAAATCGTAGAACTTCCGGGCCTCTTCCATAAAGACGTGGACCACTACGCTGGAGAAGTCCAGCAAAATCCAGCCGCCCTCCCGGTGGCCCTCCACATGGTGGGGCATTTCGCCCTGGTCCTTGAGCATCTTCTCGCAGGTGTCGGCCAGGGCCTTCACCTGGGTGGTGGAGGTGGCGGTACAGAGCACAAAGTAGTCGGCCAGGGTGGTCAGGTGCCCCGTCTCCAGGACCTTGATGTCCTGGCCCTTTTTGCTGTCCAGCGCCTTGACGGCGGCCAGTGCCAGTTCTTTAGGGGTCATAATGGATTCTCCTTTTCTGTCTTACTCCGCCTCAGGGGGAAGGATGGCCCCATCCTCTCCCGACGCGGCGGCCGGTGCGCTTGGCTGTACCGGCACGGGGGTAGGCGCCGCGGTGGGGGCCGCAGTGGGCGCGGTGGTGGGCTCTTCAATCGGCACATGGGGGGTGGACTCCGGAGTCGGGGTGGGCTCGGTGACTTCCGACCCGCCCGACGGCGTCTCCACTGGGGTTGTGCTCTCCTGAGGCTCCTGGGTGGGCTGCTCGCTGACGGTGGGCGTGGTCACCGGCTCCTTGCTGGGTTTGGGGGTGCTGCTGGGCCGGCTGGTGGAGCTGCCGCCGGAGGAGTTTCCACTGGAGGAACTGCTGCCGGAGGAACTCCCGCCGCTGGAGGAGCTGCCGCCGCTGGAACTGGCGGCCCGCTTGTCCTCCACATGGCCTGTGCTGGAATAGATGCTGCCATTGGCGTTTACGCCCATAATGTCCAGCTCCTGGTCGGTCAAGTCCTCCAGGAAGGGGTTGAAGTACTCATTGACCAGCTCCACCAGCTCGTCCGCGAGGGGGACCACATAGGACTGCTCATTGCCATAGGTGCGGCTATACACATAGACGCCCTTATTGGGCATGGTCACAAAGTTGACGTTATCCATATCCAGGGTGGTGCCGCTCTTCTCATTGCCCAGAATGGCCTGCTGGCCAAACCACAGGAGGTTATTTATAGCGAGATTGGTGGTCACATTCTTGTTGAAAATCTTGGCCAGCTCTCCGATTTTGGTAATGTTCTTAAACTGGAGGCACTGCTTAATCACCGCAGTCAGGAAGGCCTGCTGGGTCTGGATGCGGCCCAGGTCCCCGTTGGGGTAGCCCTTGGTCTTACCGTTGACCTTATTGTCGTGGCGGTAGCGCACCACGCCCATGGCCGCCTCGCCGTCCAGATGCTGATAGCCCTTGTTGATGTGGATGGACAGGTCCTGGGCGGGGTCGTCATAATTCATGTCAATGGGCACATCAAAGTACACACCGCCGATGGCGTCCACCAGCTGGCCCACCGCGTCCCACTCCACCACAATCTGGTAGTCAGGGACAAAGCCCACCAGCTGACTGATCTCGGCGCCCAGGGCCTCAATGCCCTTGTCGCCGCCGCCGTACACGTTGTATACCGAATTGATTTTCTTGATGTCCCAGGACACGTTGACCATGGTATCCCGGGGGATACTCATAACATTGAGCTTCTGATTGTTGACATCATAGGCGGCCAGCATGAGGGTATCGGTGTTGCCGCCGCCGCCGGTGTCCCGGCCAATGACCAGGAAGGTGAAGAAATTCTTCTTGCGGTCGCCGCTGAGCTTGGGTCCGGGGATGTTCAGCTCTGGGTCTGTGCTGCTGATGGGGATGGATGGGGTATCTGGGATGGTAGGCTTGACGAAAATCAGCCGGGTGGCCACGGCTACCGCCACAAACAGGACGGCCAGCACTGCCGCGATGATGATGAGCACCCGCAGGGCTTTTTCTCCCCCGGTGAGCTGCTTCCAGCGCCGGCGGGGCTTTTTCCCCGGCTTGGAATGTCTGGATGATGTGGATGTACCGCTTCGCCGGGCGCCGCCCTGCCGGTGTTCTCTCTTATCTGGTTCCATCACGCATATAGTCTCACTTTCTGTCACGCAGCCAGTTCCTGGCCTCCAACGTATTGTGGTGGACCGGCTGATGCCGCTCCTCCATGTCCGCGATGCTCATTTCACACCCTAAGAGCACCGCTGCGTCCAAATCGGTGTAGGCCAGTTCCCTGAGGCGCTCCACTCCGTCAAACTCCCGGTTGGGTTCCATATAGTCGGCGGTGTAGAGAATCTTCTCCAGCAGGGTCATATCCGCCTTACCCGTGGTATGCCAGTAGATGGCGTTGTAGATGTCGTCCGGCATTCCGAACACATGCCTTGCGATGGCCGCGCCGGTCTTAGCATGGAGCAGCTTCACCGCCCGGCGTTCCAATTCGTCCAAAACAATACCATATTTCTCGCACAATTGCAACTGTTCCTTCCCATCCAGGTACTTGGTGCAGTCGTGGAGGATGCCCGCACGGCGGGCCTTCTCCGGGTCGGCTCCCCAGCGCTGGGCCAGGCGCACCGCCTCCTCCTCTGTACCCCGGATGTGGCGCAGGCGCTTGGCCTTCACCATGGAGTAGGAGCAGGCGCGCAAATCCTCGTCGTCCAGCGCGGTGAGGTCGGCGTGGGTGCCGTAGAGCCGGTGCATCAGGATATACCCCCACACGGGGAGGCAGAGAAACTCCCGCCCCTTCCCCTGGTTCAGGGCCGCCCGCAGGCGGGTGGAGGAGATCTCCACCACCTCCGGGAGGTGGAGCAGCTGGATTTGGGCGCCGTAGGTCTTGCGCAGCTGGCTGGCCTGGTCCTCCATGGCCTGGACAGGGTCGGACTGGGTGCGGGCAAAGGCCGCCACCCCCGTCTGGGCCAACAGCTGCCCCGGCTCATGCCACTGCTGGAGGGTGAGGAACATGTCGCTGCCCATCAGAAACCAGAACTCCGCCGTGGGGTACTCCCGGCGCAGTTCCAGAATGGTGTCAGAGGAGTAGCTCTTCCCCGCCCGGCGCAGCTCCAGATCGGACACCCGCACCTTCTCGCCCAGCAGCAGGTTGTCCGCCAAAATGCTCGTCATGGCCAGCCGGTCCTCCGGCGCGGGCGTCCCGTCGGGCAGTAGCTTGTGGGGGGGCAGGGCGGTGGGAATGAGGAGCAGCTCATCCAGGCCCAGCGCCTCCATGGCGTGGCGGGCCGCTGTCATATGGCCCAGGTGGGGAGGGTTGAAGGTTCCGCCATAAATGCCGATTTTCATGCACAGCACCCTTTCCTGCCGGACTTCCGGCCTTATTGGTTTATCCGCGCTTGCGATCCTTCACCAGGACAATGGGGTCCTTCAAGTCTTTCCGATGACTTTGACGATAGAGGACAAATTTTGTTCCAATCACCTGCACCACTTCCGCCCGGGCCTTTACAGAGAGCTCCTCGGCGGCCTCCCGGGGGGTGAGCATGGAGTTTTCCAGCACCCGGCCCTTGACCAGCTCCCGGGCCTCCAGGGCGTCGTTGACCTGCTTGATGAGGTTCTCCCCAATGCCGTCCTTGCCCACCTGTATAATGGTGTCAATGCCGTTGGCCAGGCCCCGAAGCTGGGCCCGCTGCTTGCTTGTCAATTCCAAAATCGCATTCTCCTTTTATTGGTTGTGCTGGGCCTGATAGGCGGCCAGCTTTTCCCGAAATTGCTCCAGCGCCTTTCCCCGGTGGGAAATGGCGTTTTTCTCCTCCGCCGTCAACTCGGCAAAGGTCTTTTTCCGCTCGGGGAGGAAGAAAATGGGGTCGTATCCAAAGCCGTCGCTCCCCTTGGGGGCATAGGCCAGGGTGCCGGGGCACTCCCCCCACGCCTCCACCACATCCCCGTTGGGGAAGGCGCAGCAGATGGCGGAGACAAATTTACACCGCCGGTCCAGCTGCCCCCGCATATTCTCCAGCAGCAGCCGGTACCGCCCCGCATCGTCCAGCCCCTCGCCGCCATAGCGGGCGGAGTACACCCCCGGCGCACCGTTGAGGGCGTCCACGCACAGCCCGGAGTCATCCGCCACGGCGGGCAGGCCGCTGGCGCGCATCACCGCCTCCGCTTTCAGCCGGGCGTTCTCGGCAAAGGTGGTGCCAGTCTCCTCCACCTCCACATCCACACCGGCCTGTTCTTCGCTGAGGACCTCCACTCCCAGGGCGGAGAGGATGTCCCCCATCTCTTTCAGTTTCTTGGGGTTCTTGCTCGCCAGTACCAGTTTCATGTCAAATCCCCCACAATGTCCCGCTGGAGCTGCTGTAACTCCCGAATACCCCCGGCGCACAAATCCACCAGGCGGCGCTGCTCCTCCACGGTAAAGGGGCGGCCCTCTCCGGTGCCCTGAATCTCAATGAGGCGGCCCTCCCCGTCCATAACGCAGTTCAAGTCCACCTGGGCGGTAGAGTCCTCCTCATAGCACAGATCCAGCAGAGGCTCTTCCCCCACGATGCCGGCGGACACCGCCGCCACAAAGCTCTTGAGGGGGAGTTTCTCCAGCGTCCCCTGGAGCACCAGCTTCCGGCAGGCCAGGGCCAGCGCCACGAAGCCCCCGGTCACCGACGCGGTGCGGGTCCCCCCGTCCCCCTGGAGCACGTCGCAGTCCACCGTAATGGTCCGCTCTCCCAGGGCCTCCATATCCACCACCGCCCGCAGGGAGCGGCCAATGAGGCGCTGAATCTCCGCCGAGCGGGGGGAGAGTTTCAGCTTGGCAATGTCCCGCTTGCTCCGCTCCCGGTTGGCCCGGGGGAGCATGGAGTACTCCGCCGTCACCCAACCGCAGCCCTCCGCCACATGGGGCGGCACCCGGTCCTCCACGCTGGCGGTGCAGAACACCTGGGTATTGCCGCAGCGGATGAGGCAGGAGCCCTCCGCAAATTGGTTTACATGGGGAATGATCTCCACCGGCCGGAGCTGGTCCGGGCGGCGTCCGTCGATCCGTTTCACATCTATCTGCTTCCCTTCTGTCTGAATTTACACAAAGGCTTTCACAAATTCCGCGGGTTCAAAGGGCATGAGGTCGTCAATGCCCTCGCCCACGCCGATAAACTTCACCGGCACCCCCAGCTCCTGGGCGATGGCGATGACAATGCCGCCCTTGGCCGAGCCGTCCAGCTTGGTGAGGACAATGCCGGTAATCCCGGCGGCCTCCTGGAACTGCTTGGCCTGGATGAGGCCGTTCTGGCCGGTGGTGGCGTCCAGCACCAGCAGGGTCTCCCGGTCGGCGCCCGGCAGCTCCCGCTCCAGAATACGGCTCATTTTGTTGAGCTCGTTCATCAGGTTCTGTTTGTTGTGCAGCCGCCCGGCGGTGTCCACCAGAATCACATCGGTGTTGCGGGCCCGGGCGGCGGACAGGGCGTCATACAGCACCGCGGCGGGGTCCGCCCCCTCGTGCTGGCGGACAATGTCCACCCCGCAGCGCTCCGACCAGATTTCCAGCTGGTCGGCGGCGGCGGCCCGGAAGGTGTCGGCGGCGGCCATCAGCACCCGCTTCCCCTCCCCTTTCATCCGGGCGGCCAGCTTGCCGATGGTGGTGGTCTTGCCCACTCCGTTTACTCCAATGAACAGAACCACCGAGGGGCGGGTGTCCAGCTGGAGGGACGGCTCCCCCACCTCCAGAAATTCCGTGAGGATGGTGCGCAGACACGCCCGGCCCTCTTCGGCGTCCTTAATCTTCTCCGATTTGGCCCGGCGGCGCAGCTCCTCCACCGCCTTCATGGAGGGTTCCACCCCCATGTCGGAGAGAATCAGCGCCTCCTCCAGTTCGTCATAGAAGTCGTCATCCAGTTCCCCCACAAAGAGCTGGTCAAAGGAGTGGCCGATGTTGGCGATGTTCTCCTTAGTGCGGGTGAGCCCCGCCTTAATTTTATCAAAAAAACCCATAGTATGAAACTCCTTTATGGTCGATTGGGCGGGAATCACTCAATTCCCAGCGCCGCCTCCGCCTCATTCAGATTGATGGTAAGAATCCGGCTGACCCCCTGCTCCTGCATGGTGACGCCGTACAGGATGTCCGCCTCCTCCATGGTGCCCCGGCGGTGGGTGATGACAATAAACTGGGTCTTGTCCGCCACCTGGCGCATGTAGTGGGCAAAGCGCACCACATTGGCGTCGTCCAGGGCGGCCTCGATCTCGTCCATGACGCAGAAGGGGGTGGGCCGTACCTTTAAAATGGCAAAATAGAGGGCGATGGCCACAAAGGCCTTCTCCCCGCCGGAGAGGAGGGAGAGCACCTTCAGCGCCTTGCCGGGGGGCTGTACCCGGATTTCAATGCCGCAGTTGAGAATATCCGTCTCATCCTCCAGCTCCAGAGCCGCCTGTCCGCCGCCGAAGAGCTCATGGAAGGTCTTTTGGAAGGCCTCGTTGAGAATGGCAAACTGCTCCCCAAAGATGCGCTTCATCTCGGCGGTGATGTCCGCTATAACCCCACTGAGCTCCTTTTTGGCCTTCTCCACGTCGTCCCGCTGGTCCACCAGGTAGGTATACCGCTCATTGATACGCTGGAACTCCTCAATGGCATCCAGATTGATGTTGCCCAGAGAGGAGATGCCCTTTTTCAGCTCCGCCACCCGGCGCTGCGCCTGGGCGACACTCTCCAGGGGGAGGCGCTGGGTCTGGGCCGCCTCATGGGTAAGCTCATAGCTCTCCCACAGCTTGTCCAGCACGCTCTTCTGCTCGCTGTCCAGGGCGGCCCGGCGCTGCTCCAGCACCGACACCTCCCGCTCCAGGCGGAGGAGCACCCCATTTTGCTCCCGGGCGTCCTTGTCCGCCTGGCTCCGCTTGCCCTCCAGGGCCAGACGTTCCTCACTCAGGCGCTTGAGGGTCCCCTGCTGGGCCTCGTTCTCCTGCCGGATGCTCTGAATCTGGGCCTCTTTGCGGGCGATCTCCCCCTCTAAGTCCCGGTTCTTGCTCTCATACTCCTCCAGCAGCGCGGCCTGGGCCGCCCGGTCCCCCATCAAATCCTGGCGCAGCTCCTCCAGCTGTCCCAGCGCCTGTTCCCCGGAGAGGCGCTCCGCGTCCAGCGCGGCGAGGCGGGCCTGAATGGCCGCCATCTCCCCGTTGAGGGCCTCGCTTCGGGCACGGAAGCGGGACTGGCCCTCCTCCTTGCCTTGGGCCTGGGCGCGCAGGGCGGCGGCAGAGCCCTCCAAATCCTCAATGCGCTTTCGGGCCTGCTGGGTGTCCGTCTCGGTCTGAGCGGAGCGCTGGGTGAGCTGCTTGAGCTCCTCCTGCCGCTCGCTCTGGCTGCGGCGCAGCTCCTCCAGGCGCTGGCGGTACTGGCCCACCCGCTCCTCCAGCTGGACGGTGCGGGCCTGGTTCTGGCGCAGCTCCTCCTGGGCGTTCTCCAGCTCATAGCGGGCGGCGGTGGCCTCCCGCCCGGCCTCCGAGCGGGCGAGGATGGCCTCCTCCAGGCGCTGGCTCAGGGCGGTGGCCTGCTCTTGCAGCCGCTCCAGCTCATTGGCCCGGCTGAGGATGCCCGCCGAGCGGCTCACCGATCCGCCGGTCATGGAGCCGCCGGGGTTGAGGACCTGTCCGTCCAGGGTGACAATCTTAAAGCGGTGACCGTACTTGCGGGCCATGGCGATGGCGGCGTCCAGGTCCTCCGCGATGACCGTCCGGCCCAGCAAATAGGAGCACACCTTCCGGTAGGCCGCGTCACAGGAGACCAGCGTGTCTCCCATTCCCACAAAGCCCTTTTCCTTCTCCACCCCCCGCTCCCGGAATTCGGAGGGGCGGATGGCGTCCAGGGGCAGGAAGGTACACCGTCCGGCGTCCCGCCGCTTGAGCCAGCCGATGGCGGCTTTGGCGTTCTCCTCCCCCTGGGTGACGATGTGCTGCATGGCCCCGCCCAGGGCGATCTCAATGGCCACGGTACAGCGGTCAGGCACCCGGATAAGCCCCGCCACCGGCCCGTGGAGCCCCTGGAGGCGGTCGTGTTCCGCCTCATTCATCACCAGGCGCACCGCCTTGGAGTAGCCCTCATAGACCTTCTCCATCTCGGCGAGCATGTGGATGCGGGACTGGAGGGATTTCTCCTCCACCTGGAGGCGCATATGGGCCTCTTCCGCCGCCTTTGCCTTTTTCTCCCGGGTCTGCACCCGGAGGGTATAGCCCTGGATGACATTTTGCAGGTTTTCCTGCTCTTCCTTCGCCTCATTCAGAGCCTTCTCCGCCCCGTTGGTCTCCCCCTCCAGGGCGTTGAGGGCCTCTTCCCCCTCGCTGAGGGCCCGGCGCAGGGCGCCGTCCCGGTCCAGCAGCTCCTGGGCGGAGGCGGCCAGCGCGGACAGGAGGGCCTTGGCCTCCCCGGCGGAGGCGGTTTCCATCTGCTCCTGCCGGCGCAGCTCCTCCAGCTCGCCGGTGAGCACCCCCACCTGGCGGTTGAGGTCCTCCAGCTCCTGCTGGTGCTGGGTGAGCTGCTCCCGCTGTCCGGCCTGCTCGGCGCGGATGGCCTCCACCCGGTCCCGGCGCTCCTCAATCTGCTGGGCGAGGGCCTGGGCCCGGTCCCCCCGCTGCTCCAGCTCCTGCTGAATGCGCTGGGTGTTGTCCAGATTGTTCTGAATGTTGCTTTTGAGCACCGCCACGGCGCTCTCCACCTCGTTGGCGTCGGTCTGGCGCTGCATGACGGCAAAGCGGATGTTCTCCGCCTCCAAATCTTTCTGCCGCATCTGGGTGGAGATCTCCTCGGAGGCCGCGTACAGCTTGTCCAGCTCCTGCCGGACCTCCTCCCGCTGCCGGGCGGTCTGCTCACAGTCGGTATTGGCCTTTACTGCGGCGGCGCGCAGCTTGTCCAGCTGCTCCAGCCACAGGGAGATCTCCAGCCCCCGCAGCTCATCCCGCAGGAGGAGGAATTTTTTGGCCTTCTCGGCTTGGTTGCGCAGCGGCTCCACCTGGAGCTCCAGCTCGTCAATCTTGTCCCGGATGCGCACCAAATTTTCCTCGGTGCGCTCCAGTTTGCGCTCGGCCTCCTCCTTCCGGTGGCGGAAGCGGGAGATACCGGCGGCCTCCTCAAAGACCTCCCGGCGGTCGGCGCTCTTCACCGAGAGAATCTCGTCAATTTTGCCCTGTCCAATGATGGAGTAGCCCTCCCGGCCCAGGCCGGTATCCATAAAGAGCTCGTTCACGTCCCGCAGGCGGACGCTGCGGCGGTTGATGTAGTATTCACTCTCCCCGGAGCGGTAGTAGCGGCGGGTGACCATGACCTCCGGCTCATCCAAATGGAGCGCCCCGTCCCCGTTGTCCAGGACCAGGCTCACCTCGGCAAAGCCCACCTGCTTGCGCTTTTCCGTGCCGCCGAAGATCACGTCCTCCATCTTGCCGCCCCGGAGGGCGCGGGTGGACTGCTCCCCCATGACCCAGCGGATGGCGTCGGACAGATTGGACTTGCCCGAGCCGTTGGGGCCCACGATGGCGGTAATGGCCTCCCCGAAAGACAAGACCGTCTTGTCTGGGAAGGATTTGAATCCCTGGATCTCCAGCGCTTTAAGGTACATAAGCACACCTCTTTCTTCTCATAACCTCTTATCCCCTTTATTTCAAGGGGTTCCAGGCTTTTGGTGCTTACATAACCCCTCATAGTTTTCTATA
>DXDX01000051.1 GCA_019115265.1 Candidatus Flavonifractor merdigallinarum
GCCGCCCTTTTGGAGGGGAGTGGAGAGGGGAACGAGAAGTTCCCCTCTCCGCCTTTTCTTTCCCCGGTTTCTTTTCCGCGAAAAGAAATCGGGCGCTGTCCGCGTAGGACGCCCGCGCGGCGAGCGCAAAATCTCCCAGCGTCAGGGACGCTTTCCCCAAGACAAGAAAAGGCCCGTCGCAGAATCAAACATTCTGCAACGGTCCCTTCTCTTTATGCATGCTGTTCCGTCTCAAAGGTCTGGGCCGCCTGAGCCAGCAGACTACGGACCTCCAGACGCTGGGGACAGGCCGCTTCACACGCGCCGCAGTTCAGACAGTCGCTGGCCTTGCCGCCCTCCACAGTACAGCGAGTGTAATAGGCCCTGCCGTCCCAGTTCTCCCGGCGCTTCTGCTCATTACAACAGGCGAAAATCTGGGGAATGGGGATGTGGGCGGGGCAGCCGTCCACACAGTAGCGGCAGCCGGTACACGGAATGGCGTCCTGGGTCTTCAAGACCGTCCGCACCCGATCAATAGCCGCCCGCTCCTTCTCGGTCAAGGGCTTGAAATCGCCCATCACCGCCAGATTGTCCTCCATCTGCTCGGAGGTGCTCATACCGCTGAGAACCATCTCCACCCCTGGGAAGGAGGCCGCATAGCGCAGGGCATAGCTGGCCGCACTCCCCCCCGTGAAGTTTTGCCAGAATATCCGTCCCCTCCGGCGGCAAATCTGCCAGCGCGCCCCCCTTCACCGGCTCCATCACCAGAATGGGCTTGTGGAAGCGGCGGCACACCTCATACACTCCCCCGCTCTCCACTCGGGGATTGTCCCAGTCGGCGTAGTTGAGCTGAATCTGCACCACCTCCAGCTCCGGGTGCTCGGTGAGGACCTGCTCCAAAAACGCGGGACTGTCGTGGAAAGAGAGCCCCAGGCGGCGGATTTTCCCCTCCTCCCGCAGCTGCCGGGCCACCTCGTAGGCGTTGCAGGCGCGGAATTTCCGGTCGTGCTCCACAGTTACCGCGTGGATGAGATAGGTGTCAAAGTAGTCCACCCCGGTGCGCTCCAGCTGCATCTCAAAAAAGGGGCGGATATCCTCCTCCCGCTCAATAAAGCTGGCGGTGAGCTTGTCGGTGAGCTGATAGGCGCTGCGGGGGTAGCGCTCCACCAGGGCGGTGCGCAGCGCGGTCTCGCTCTTGCCGCCCAGATAGCCGTGGGCGGTGTCAAAGTAGGTGAACCCCTCCGCCAAAAAGCGGTCCACCATGGTCTGGAAGGCCCGCTGGTCCACCTCTCCCTCCGGTCCGCCCACCATGGGCAGACGCATACAGCCAAATCCCAGCCGTTTCATATTCTACTCTCCTCTCATCCCCAAACAGATGGAAGTACCATCTTTCTGCCGTATTTCAAATTCGCTTCCGCCCTGCTCCCTATCAGAACGCAAAGCGGCGGCATCAGGGCAGCTTGTCCTTCTGATACAGGTCAATCCAATAGCGCTCCAAATTGACTTGGTTTTTGGGCTCGAATACGGTGGACTCATACTGCCCGCCATTGGCCAAAATGGTCTTTCGGCTGGCGGGATTGTCCTCTGCACAAGTGATGAGGACGCGCTCCAATCCCAAAGAGCGGCAATAAGGGAGTACCCGGCGCAGCATCTCCGTAGCGTACCCCTTGCGGCGGAAGTCCGGGTGGACGGAATAGCCGATATGCCCCGCATAGCGCTCCACATAGGGATTGAATGTGTGCCGAATCTGAATCATGCCCACAATCTGCTTGTCACACTCCCGAACTAGAAGAAACTGGGTACAAGGGACCCAGTTGGGTGGGACTGTCTCCGGGTTGGAGAGGAGCCGGACCTGTTCCAGCCACTCTGCGGGCTCCTCCATACGGGCCAGAGAGCCACACCCGGCCAGCGTATCTCCCCTCTGGAGAAAGGTCTGCCGATAGGCGGCAATTTGGGATGCAAATGCAGCGGTAGGCCACTGAAGAGACACTGGTTCCATCTTGCCATCTCCTTTTCTTTCTGTGAATCGGAAAACTGCCCTGTCCCACATAAGGGACAGGGCAGTCCTTTTATTACTTGCGGCCGCCGCGGCGGGAACCGCCGCGCTTGTCCATATAGCGCAGCTCGGAGAGCTTGCTGTCCGAGGCCTGCATAAACTGCTTGAGCCGGTCCTCAAAGGTGGCGGGCTCAGCGGGGGCGGAGCGGCGGAAGCCGCCGCCCTGAGAACGGGGCGCGCCGCCGGAGCGGGGACCGTTCATGGAACGCCCCTGGCCGGCGGGCCGGGGCGGAGGATCCATAGCCTTTTTGATGGAGAGATTGATCCGGCCGTTCTCGTCAATGCCGATGACCTTGACCTTGACGGACTGTCCCTCCTTGAGATGGTCCTTTACGTCGTTGACGTAGGAGTATGCAATCTCCGAAATGTGGACCAGACCGGACTTGTTGTCCGGCAGGGACACGAATGCGCCAAACTTTGTGATACCTGTGACTTTTCCCTCGAGAATCGAACCAACACCAAACTCCATACCGACTGAAATATCCTCCTTATGTCTTCTTGGGCACACACGATCAATCCGTGAACTCGATGATCTGGTCCCCTGGAGCCACCAGGCCCAGCTTAGACCGGGCGATCTCCATCTGGCGCTGGGGATCGTCGCTGTTTTCGACGGCGTCCCGCAGGTCGGCGTTGGTCTGCTCCTGTTCGGCCTTTTCCGCCTGGAGCTGTGCCAGGTCGGCCTGTGCGCTCTGAATCTGCGTGCGCAGATTGAGCAGCGCGCTTGCCACGAACACCAGCATGGCCAGGACCACGAGCTTGGTCAGCAGCCCGGCCCGTTTTGTCTTCATAGGTCCCGCCCTCCTTCCGCCGGTTGCCCCCCGTGGGGCGCCCCTCATCCATTCCCCGGATTATTAGCTTTATTCTATACCATTTCAAGTCGTAATGGAAGTTTTTTTTTGCGCTCGCCCGCAATTTTTTGCACAGTGCATACACACAGGCCGCCGGAAGGGCCAGCAGACGCAGCAGAGTTTCCACCAGAGAGGCCAGACGGTAGCCCAGCGCCAGAAACCAGGTGCTGAAAACCTGGAAGTACAGCACCGCCCCGCCGAACACCGCCGCCACCATATAAAACCGCACCACACCCCCCTCGGTAAAGAGGGCGTGGAGGAAAAGGGCGGCGGTTACCAGAAGCCAGAAGAGTAAATCCAGAAGTCCCGCCAGGAGGGGGATGGGCAGGCGGCAGCGCAGGATGCGGAAGCAGTCATAGAGCACCCCCACCGCCAGCCCCAGCAGAGCCGCGGAGCCCAGGGCGGCCAGCTGCTGGGAGATGGAGAGGGCCATCTCAGCGGAACAGGCGGGCCAGCAGCCCCCCTGTCTCCCGGCGGTCGTCCTCATAGGTGAGGGAGTCGATGCTTCCCTCTACTTTCAAATCCCCGCCGTCCAGGCTGAGTGTCTCAATGTGCAAATCCTCCCCCCGCACCACCAGCGCGCCCCCCAGCGTGTCCATGACAATGGTGGTCTCATCAAAGCGCTCCACCTCCTCCACGCCGGAGATGGTCAGACGTTCCCGTCCCTCTAAGGTGATGCGGTGGGCCCCGCTGGGGCTCGGCCGCCGTTCGTCCATGGCAATCCCGCCTTTCCCGTGGTTTGTCTCATATATATGGGACCGGGGGCGGGGATATGCCCTCAGCGGGCGGGCTGCCCCAGCGCCGGGGCCAGCCGCCGCCCCAGGGCTGTGACCAAGGCCAGCTTGGCCAAGTCAGGCAGAACAAAGGGAAAGACGCACCATCCCAGCACCGTCAGCATCCCCACCGGCCCAGTGGTGCGGGAGTAGAGGAAGAGGAACCACACCGAGCCCAGCAGGTAGCACACCGCCAGCCCCAGCACCCCGGACAATAGGAAAACCCAGGTCCGGCGGCCCAGAAAGTGCTCCGCGGTCCACATCACCGCCGCCTGGGCCAGAAAGCCCAGAATATAGCCGCCTGTGGTACCCAGGAGCGCCGCCGGACCGCTGGCGAAGCCGGCAAACACCGGCAACCCTACCGCGCCCAGCAGGAGATAGATCAGCACCGCCAGAGTGCCCCGTTTTCCGCCTAAAAGGGAAATGGCCAGAAAGACGCCCAGAGTTTGCAGGGTGAAGGGAACCACTGTGGGAATGGTAATCCAGGAGCAAATGGCCATCAGCGCCACCAGAATGGCAATTTGGGTGAGATCACGTGTTTTCATTTGGCACCTCCGATTGTAAACTTTATAGCAATTATAGTTTACAATCAGCAAATTGTCAACCATTCTCCTTCTCTCGTTGACAATCTGCCGGGCCATGGGCTACAATGACAAAAAAGAAGGAGGTGGGCCTATGCTTCGGGATGAGGTGCTGGCCCTGCTCAAAGGGCAGGAAGGTTATTGCTCCGGGGAGGAGATGAGCCGCCGTCTGGGGGTGAGCCGGGCAGCGGTGTGGAAGGCCATTGCGGCGCTGCGCCAGGAGGGGTATGAGATTTCCTCCGCCCCCAACCGGGGCTACCAGCTTCAACATTCCCCCGACCGGGTATCGGTGGGGGAGTTGCAGGGGGCGCTGGCCGGGCGCGTGATTGGACGGGAACTTCTGTGTCTGGACACGGTGGACTCCACCAACAACGAGGTGAAGCGCCGGGCGGTGGAGGGCGCACCGGAGGGCCTGACCGTTTTGGCGGGACAGCAGACCGGCGGGAGAGGCCGCCGGGGCCGGGTCTTTGTCTCCCCGCCGGGGGGTCTCTATGTGTCGGTGCTGCTGCGGCCGAACGCCGGAATGCGGGAGCTGATGTGGCTCACCTCCTGGAGCGGGGTGGCCCTGTGTGACGGCATTGAGCGCTGCTGTGGAATCCGCCCCGGCATCAAGTGGACCAACGACATCATTCTGGACGGGCGGAAGGTGTGCGGCATCCTCACTGAGCTGGGAATGGAGGGGGAGAGCGCCCTGTCCCAGTATGTGGTGGTGGGGGCGGGCATCAACGTCACCCAGACGGAGGCTGACTTTGGGCCGGAGGTGGCCCCGGTGGCCATTTCTCTGGCTCAGAAGCTGGAACGTCCCCCCCGCCGGGCGGAGCTGGCCGCCGCCGTCCTCACCGCGCTGGACGAGATGCGCGCCGCCTTCCCCCACGAAAAGGAGCGCTATCTGGAGCAGTACCGCCGGGACTGTCTCACCGTGGGACGGGAGGTGCGCCTGCTGCGGGGGGACCGGATGGAAGAGGCGGTGGCGGAGGAAATTGACGAGGACTTCCAGCTGGTGGTCCGCTTCCCCGATGGCCGCCGGGAGACGGTGTATGCCGGGGAGGTCTCCGTGCGGGGAATGCTCGGGTATGTGTAAACACCGGCCAAACCGGGAGCGTTTTTGCGCTCGCCGCGCGGGCCGCCTACTCGGCGGGAGCACCGCTTTCTTTGCCAAAGAAAGCGGTGGGAAAGAAAGCGCAGAGGGGGCGCTGCCCCCTCTGCACTCCTCCCAATGCGCAACCGGGCTAAATTTCCCCTGCGGTGGGATTGCGCCAGTCCGGTGCCATTTGAACCAAGCTTTCCGCCTATGAGGAAAGCGTTGTACTGCCATGCAAGACAGGTAACCGCAAAGACTATCAGTCACCGCAAAAAATGGGGCGGCCCCATTAAAAGGCCGCCCTTTTGGAGGGGAGTGGAGAGGGGAACGAGAAGTTCCCCTCTCCGCCTTTTCTTTCCCCGGTTTCTTTTCCGCGAAAAGAAATCGGGTCCCCGCTGGATAAGCGGCCTGTGCGGCGAGCACAAAACCTCCCGGCGTTGGGAACGCTGCCCCTTTTCCTCAATGGATGACGCCCAACAGGGAAGTTCCCCGACGGGCGGTAATCTCCACTTCTCGTTCTACGTTGTGTAATTGCTCTCCGGCGGCCAGCACCTCCACATAGTTGGGGGCGTGGCCCCGCCAGAGACCGTCTTTTTCCTCCTCAATGAGGACCGGCAGAGTGGAGCCCACCCAGCAATCCAGGTACGCTTGCTCCAGACGCTGGGCCAGGGCGGCGGCCCGGTGGGCCCGCTCCTCCTTCACTGCATTGGGAACCTGCTCTGCCATCTGGGCGGCAGGGGTGCCGGTGCGGCGGGAGTAGGGGAAGATGTGCATGGCGGAGAAGGCACACCGCTCCACAAAGTCCAGCGTAGTCTGAAACTCCTCCTCCGTCTCACCGGGGAACCCCACAATGAGGTCAGTGGTGATGGCGGGGTTGGGGAAAAACTCCCTCAGAAGCACCACGCTCTCCCAATACCGCTGGGTATCATATTTGCGGTTCATCCGCTTTAACACCGTGTCACAGCCGCTCTGCATGGACAGATGGAAGTGGGGGCACAAATTGGGCAGCGCGGCGGCCCGGCGGCAGAACTCCGGGGTGATGGTGCGGGGCTCCAGACTGCCCAGACGGAGGCGCACCTGGGGCGGCAAGTCGCGGCACAATCCCTCCAGTAGGTCAATAAGAGTCTCCCCCTGTTTCAAATCGTGCCCCCAGGAGGAGATTTCAATGCCCGTGAGGACAATTTCCCGGTACCCCTCCGCCAGCAGCCGCGCCAGCTCCCGCCGGGCGTCGTCAATGGAGAGGGAGCGCACCGGTCCCCGGGCGTAGGGGATGATGCAGTAGGTGCAGAAGTTGACGCACCCGTCCTCCACCTTCAGCATGGCCCGGGTGCGCCCCTCCAGTCCCCCGCCGGACAGCGGCTCAAAGGTGCGGTGGGCCATGATGTTGTCCACCGTAACCACAGGTGTCTCCTGACGGCGGCGGAACAGTTCCTCCAAGTCGTCCAGGAAGGCCAGACGCCCAGCGGTACCCGCCACCAAGTCCACCCCCAGAGCGGCCACCGCCTCCGGGGCGGTCTGGGCGTAGCAGCCGCACACCGCCACCACACCGTTGGGGCTGCGCTTGCGGGCCTGACGGATGGTGTGGCGGGATTTTTTATCGCTCACTGCTGTTACGGTACAGGTGTTGATGATATAGGCATCTGCTGCCTCTTCAAAGGGGACCAGCTCATGGCCCCGGCGGCGCAGCTCCGCCTCTAGGGCGGCGGTCTCGTACTGGTTGACCTTGCAGCCCAAGGTGTAAATGGAAACTTTCATGGCGACTCCTTGTCTTTTTTGGAAGTAAATGGCTTGTAATTTTCCGTGGAATTTCTTATAATAAGTCTGCCCGCCGCCTGCCGGAGACAGGTGTGGGGACGGGGCTCCACGGCCCCGCAGCACCGGCCCGGAGCGTCTCTCTGAGGCGTATCCACAGGCCGGGTCCGAATGTTTTTACAGGAGGTCAAAGATTGTGAGCAGTTTTTATGTCAATCTTCCCACGCTGGAGGATGTGAAAGCCTTCTCCCGTCTGGCCAACCAGATTGAGTGTGAGATCGACGTGTGTACCGGGCGCTATGTGGTCAACGCCAAGTCGATTATGGGGCTCTTTTCCATTGACCGGGAGGGACCGGTGAAAGTGGAGTTTCACGGCAGCGACAGCCAGTGCGACGCCTTCCGCCAGGGGCTGGGCGCTCTGGTAACACAGCCCGCCTGAGCATGGGAGAGCACTTTTTCGCCTATTTAAGCCGGATGCGCTATATCACCCGGTGGGGACTGATGCGCAGCACCGTGCCGGAAAATGTGCAGGAACACTCCCACATGACGGCGGTGCTGGCCCACGCTCTGGCGGTGATCCGCCGGGATGTGCTAGGGGGCGAGGCCGACCCCGAACGGGCGGCCACCGCCGCCCTCTTCCACGATGCCGGAGAGATTCTCACCGGCGACCTGCCCACTCCGGTGAAGTATTTCAGCCCCACCCTTCGCTCCTCCTATCGGGAGGTGGAGGATTTGGCGGCGGAAAAGCTTCTCTCCACCCTGCCCGAGGCCATGCGTCCGGCCTATGCCCCCTGGCTGCAGGAGGACTATGACCGGGAAACCTGGTCGCTGGTAAAAGCGGCGGATAAGCTCTCCGCCCATATCCAGTGCCTGGAGGAACTCAAGGCGGGAAACCCCGAATTCCGCAAGGCGGCCCAGCAGACCAAGGCGGCTCTTCTGGACATGGAGCTGCCGGAGGTCGCCTATTTTATGGAGCACTTCCTCCCCGCCTTCCAGCTGACGCTGGATGAACTGGAGTAAAAATTCCAAACCCATCTATGACGGTACGCGGAGAGCGGCCGGGCCCTTCCAGGGGTCCGGCCGCTTGGTGTTGTTAAGACTCTTTGGGAGTCTGCTTTTCCTTGACGGGCTGGGTACTCTTGCGGCGCAGGCGGCGGCGCACATCCTGCTTGAGGAGGGCGTAGAGCACCGAGCACACCGGGACGCTGAGCAGCACGCCGGGCAGGCCGAAGAGCCCGCCGCCCACCGTCACCGCAGTGAGCACCCAGATGCCGGGCAGGCCGATGGAGGTGCCCACCACCCGGGGATAGATGACATTGCCCTCAATCTGCTGGAGAATGGCCAGAAAGATGAGGAAAATGAGGGCCTTGACAGGGCTGACCATCAGCAGCAGGAAGGCGGAGAGAATGGCGCCGATGTAGGCCCCCGCCACCGGAATCAGAGCGGAAACTCCGATGATAACCCCCACCAGGGGGGCGTAATCCGCCTGGATGAAGAGCATCCCGGCGGCACACAGCCCGCCCAGAATACACGCCTCAATGAGCTGCCCACTGACAAAGCGGGTGAAGGTCCCGGCGGTCAGATGGACGACATCCAGGATTGGCTCCACCATCCGGGCCGGTGCATAGGCGGTGAGAAGGCGGCGGCACTGGCCCAGCAGGGTCTCCCGCCCACCCAGCATGTAGATGGAGAAGATGATGGCCAGAAGCCCGGTGACAAACATGGAGATGAGAGCGCCGGTAAAGTTCATCACACTGGTGACGGTGGTGCTCAGGCCCTGGACCATCCCGTCCAGGAAGCGCTGGAGGTAGGAGGTCAGCCCGGACAGGTTGAAGTTTTTCAGGATGTCGGCGTCCACATGCAGGTAGTTGAAGAGATTGGTGAGGGAGGACTGGATGTTCAGGAGATACCCCCCCAGACTGCCCGCAAAAATCTGGATGCTCTCGGTGAGCTTGGGCACCACAAAGGAGAAGAGGATGCCCAGTGCAATGATTAACGAAAGATAGGACGAGAACACCGCCAGCGGCCGGCTCAGCCCTGCGGCCCTGGTGCGGCCCAGCACACGGTCATAGGCGCGGAAAAACGCCTGACAGGGCCGGTTGAGGATGAAGGCCAGCGCAAAGCCCACATACAGCGGCTGGAGCAGCCCCAAAAAGCTGCCCGCCATCCCCAGCAGGGCGTCAATCTTCACGAGAGCCAGCACCAAAAGTACGGTATAGGTGATAATGAGTAGGATACTTCGGAATAATTTACGGTCCATATCATAGCTCCTGTCGGATTCATTGGGGCCTCTGCGCCCACTATACCATTCTCCAGAGGTTCCGTCAACGTGAATCTAGGAACAGGAGGGGCTTTTTTGACGGAAAAACGGGAAGGAGCGGCGGACTTGCCTTGACAAGGGAGGGCTTATGCCCTAGAATAAACTCTGTATGTAATCTTTCGGACAGTTTATCCACATTCTGTGCATTTCATTCCGTCAGGGGAAGAGGAGGGACCGGCGTGATCGAATTAAAAGAGCTGTGCAAGGTGTTCCCTGGGGACCAGGGGCCCTTTACGGCGCTGGACCATGTGAACATCACCGTACACGACGGGGAGGTCTATGGCGTCATCGGCATGAGCGGCGCGGGCAAGTCCACCCTGGTGCGGTGCATCAACCTGCTGGAGCGGCCCAGCGAGGGGACGGTGCTCATTGACGGGGAGGACATGCTGGCCCTCTCCCCCAAGGCGCTGCGGGAGAAGCGGCGGAGCATCAGCATGATTTTCCAGCAGTTCAATCTGCTCATGCAGCGCACCTGCCTGAAAAACATCTGCTTCCCCATGGAGATTGCCGGTGTGCCCGCCGCCCAGGCCAAAAAACGGGCCCTGGAGCTGCTGGAGATTGTGGGCCTGCCCGACAAGGCCGACGCCTACCCCGCCCAGCTCTCCGGCGGGCAGAAGCAGCGGGTGGCCATCGCCCGGGCCCTGGCCACCAGCCCCAAGGTGCTGCTGTGCGACGAGGCCAC
>DXDX01000052.1 GCA_019115265.1 Candidatus Flavonifractor merdigallinarum
GCCGCAGCCGGTCGATCTCCTCATTTACAGCCGAGTCCTTTTCGATAAAGGTGTCGGTGTGGGGGATATAGGCCTCCGGCTGGTAGTAGTCATAGTAGGACACGAAATATTCCACCGCGTTGTTGGGGAAAAACTCCTTGAACTCGGCGCACAGCTGGGCGGCCAGGGTCTTGTTGTGGGCCAGCACCAGGGTGGGCCGCTGCACCGCTTCAATGACCTTGGCCATGGTAAAGGTCTTGCCCGAGCCGGTGACTCCCAGCAGGGTCTGCTCGTCCAGGCCGTTTTCGATGCCCGCCGCCAGGGCGGCAATGGCCTCCGGCTGGTCGCCGGCGGGCTGATAATCGCTGACTACTTCAAATTTCGGCATACCGTCACCTCACGCCCCCATTGTACCAAAACAAATGTTCTAACGCAACAGAAACTTCCAAGCCCTCAGGGCTGGTAATAGCCGCTGTCCCGAAGGGAAACCATATCGTCGTCCACAAAGATCAGGTGGTCCACCAGGGTGATGCTCATGGCGCTCAGGATAGCGGCCAGGCTGTTGGTGGAGGCCAGATCCTCCGGGGAGGGAAGGGCCAGCCCGGACACGTGATTGTGAGCCAGCACTACACCGGCGGCGTTGAGGGACAGGGCGGCCTCGGCGATGAGCCGGGTGGTGATGGCCACGGCGTTTACGTTGCCCTCGCCCAGCCTGCGCACGCCCAGCACCTTGTGCTTGCCGTCCAGACAGAGCAGGCACAGCCGCTCGTTGCGGGCGCCGAAGAAATAGGGCCGCAGCAGGGCGCAGTAGTCCCTGGAGTTCCGGGCGATGTCGTCCACCTGGGTGCGGACGGTGAGGTAACGGCCGGCCAGCTCCTTTACCACCTTGAAGAGGACGGCGGCGTGCTCCCCCACGCCCTTGACCTTCTGCAGCTCCTCCGGGGTAGCGTCCAGCACCCCGGCCAGGGAGCCGAAGCGTTCCATCAGCTCGTGGGCCAGGGGATTGGTGTCGCTGCGGGGGTTGGCGTAAAAGAGCAGCAGCTCCAGGACCTTGTGGTCGGGAAAGGAGTCCGGCCGGGCCAGAAATTCAGTTTTCATGCGCTGACGGTGGCCGTCGTGGGTGCCCATGGCCGGACCTCCTCCCTGTCAGTTTAGCGGGCGCCGTACTCCTTCAGGTAGGCCTCCATTCTGCCCTTCATCTCGTCGTCGATATACACCTTGCCGTCGATCTCCCGGTTGTGGAGGAAGGCGATGATCTCCTTCACGGTGACGATGGGGTGGACGGCGATGCCGTAGTCCTCCCGCAGCTCGTCCAGAGTGGAGCAGTCCCGGGTGCCCCGCTCCATCCGGTCCACGGAGACGATGAGGGCCTTCATGTTCACCTTGGCCACGTGTTTGAACAGCTCGATGGACTCCCGGACGGCGGTACCGGCGGTGACCACGTCCTCCACGATCACCACGTTGTCCCCGTCCTGGGGCTTGTAGCCCACCATGGAGCCGCCCTCGCCGTGGTCTTTGACCTCCTTGCGGTTGAAACAGTAGGGCAGGTCCCGGTCGTAGTTGCGGTACAGGGAGGCGGCGGCAGTCACCGCCAGCGGAATCCCCTTGTAGGCGGGACCAAAGAGGCAGGTCACGCCGTCGGGCAGGTTCTCCTGGATACAGGCGGCGTAGTAGTCGCCCAGCTTGGCAGCCTGAGCGCCAGTCTTGTAGTTGCCGGTGTTGATGAAGTAGGGGGTCTTGCGGCCCGACTTGGTGGTAAAGTCCCCGAAGGTCAGCACGCCGGAGCGCACCATAAAGGTGATGAATTCTTCTTTGTAAGTCATGGAACTCTCCCTCTCGATTGTGATATTCGGTATATTATACCACTTTACCCCCCTTCTTACAAGGGGAGAAGGGCTTCTGAGGGAAAGAGTGCTCTGGATAGACCGACAGCGGCCCCGGAACAGATGCATCCGTTCCGGGGCCGCCATGGATACCGTTTCATGATGCCGGCTGATAGGGGGTCATCCACAGCGCCTCCACAATGGCGTTATCCACCACCGTCAGGCGCAGCAGGCAGTCCCCCTGGGAGTTTTCCAGCGGCTCTTCCCGGAATACTGAGCGCAGATACGCCTCCTCCGAGAACGTGGTCCCATTGTTGTACAGAGAAATAGGGGGCAGCATGGGGTTTTCCCCCAGAGAGAGGCTCCACCATCCATCCTCCCGCGCACTCCAGGTGCGTGTCACCTGGTCCACCGCCAGCGGCTGAAAGGTAAACGTCCGGCTCTCCCCGTCCCAGGTCCCGTACCGGGCCCACACCACCCCAGTCCAACGACTTCCAAAACAGGGGACCCAGCCCATTTCCGTCACCTCTCCCGCCTCATTTCGCTCACAGAAGAGAACAAGGGACTCCCCGCTCACCGACGGCCAGGCCAAAAATTCCGCCAAATTCCCGTTTCCGTCCCAATCCAGACGCACCTGACTGGCCAGATGGAGCGTCTCCTGAGGTAAATCCTCCGCCGTTCGGGCATAGAGCAGGCCGGAGCCGGTGGTCTCCACCCACAGCACCTCTATGGTACGCTCCTCCAAGTTATACCCCTGTAAGACACAGCCGCCCAAAAAGGACCAAATATCTGCCTCTTCCATGGTGATTTGGCTGCCCGGCTGGAGGGCAGTCTCCCCAACAGGCGGCTCACTGGCCGCCGGAATGGGAGTGACGCTGTCCTGGACCGCCGCCTGGGGCCCCTCCGAGCAGGAGGCCAGGGCGCTCCCCGCCAGTGCCAGCACAATAGCAACCGCAAGGACGCTCCGGCCCAGCGGGCGGTGCTTTCCGTCCACCAGGGCGGCAAAGCGCCGCCGCAGTCCCCCCATTCCCTGGGCAAAGCCGGTGGTGAGAGCCCCCTCCGCGCCGGCCCGGGCGGTCACAGTGTGCAGCAGGGCCACGCCGTACCGCTGGCGGTATTCCAAATCCTTTCCCTCCAGCACTGCCTCGTCGCATGCCATCTCCAAATCCCGCTCACCCGCCCGGCGCAGCAGCCAGGCCAGGGGATTGAACCAGTGCAGGGCGTTGGCCACCAGCAAAAGCAGCTTGCGCCACAGGTCACCTCTGCCGCAGTGGGTATATTCGTGGAGGAGGGCGAAGTCCCGGTCCTCCCCCTCCATGCCCCGAGGCAGCACAATGGTGGGCTGGAGCCACCCCAGGAGCAGCGGGGTTTCCGCCGCCAAACACTCCACCACCGGAATTCCCTCATACTGGCCCGCCGGGCGGCTCCACCGGCGCACCCGCTTGGCAAAGCGGAGGTAGGCCAGCGTGTGCCACAGCAGCATTCCTACCGCGCCCGCGGCCCACAGGAGAAACAACAGAGCGCCCACATTCAGGCTGTGCTCTGCGGCCCGGTCCACTCCGGCAGAAAATCCCGTTCCCTCCAGCGGGGCCAGGTCGGTACGGCTCTCCACACCGGTGTCCACCGTCCACTCTCCAGTCCCCAGCTCCAAATAGGTGACCTCGTCTCCCACACTCATCTCCATACTGTATTCCTCTGTTACAGGGGAATAGGCAGGCGTCTCACCCGGATCGGGGAAGGTCACATGCAGGGGGGACCACGGCCCGCTCCAGCTCCAGGGCAGTGCCAGACGGAGCGCCAGAACCAGCCACACCCAGCACCGCCACCGGGCGGAACAGAACCGCTCCAGCACCGGCCGCAGCAGCAACAGCAGCAAAATCACCGCGCTGGTGCCCAGGGACACCTCCAGCAGATGGGACAGCAGCGTCATTTTCCCTTCCCTCCCTTCAAAATCTCCTCCAGCTCCGCCACATCCTTGGGGGAGATGGAGCGGCTCTCCATCAGCGCGGCCACCAGACTAGGCAGGGAGCCGCCGTGGAGCTTTTGGAAAAAGCGCCCGCTCTCGGCGGCCAGGTACTCCCGCTCCCCCACCAGCGGGCGGTAGTAGTTGGTCCGCCCCTCCTTCTGGGCGGCCACAAACCCCCGCTCCTCCAAGCGGGAGAGGAGCTTCAGCAGGGTGGGCAGCCGCCAGTGCCGCCCGGCCAGCTTTTCCATCAGCTGGGCCGAGGTGACGGGGTAGTCCTCCATCTGCCACAGGGCCTGCATCACCTCCAGTTCAGCGTCCGGCAGGCGATTTTCACGGCTCATATCCTCACATCCTTTCATTAGACATTTGTCTTTTTTCTTATTTTACAATTGTCTAATCAGAAAGTCAAGTAAAACCTCCCCCAGCGGATTCCGCTGGGGGAGGCTCAGCTGGAATATTCAGCTCTTTTCCTCTTTGTCCCGCACATACATCTGCTTCACATGGGGCAGATTGGTGGGGCGGATGTCCAGCTCAAAGCGCTCCAGGGACTTAAAGAGCTGGCTCAACTTGGAGAAGCCGAAGTTGCGGGGGTCAAAGTCGGGCTGTTTTTTCACCAGAAGATTGCCCACATCCCCCATGAGGGCGTACCCGTCCTCGTCGGCCACACTCTCCACCGAGTCGGCCAGCAGCTCCACCACCGTCATGGGCACACCGCTCTCCACCTCCGGTTCGGCGGGCTTGGCCTGCTTTTTGGCGGTACGCTTGGCGGGCTTGGTCTCGCTGGCCTTGCGGCTCTCGGCAGTTTTCTCCGCCTTCCCCGCCTCGGCCTTGGCCGCCGCCTCCGCCTTTTCCTTTTTCTCCCGCTCCAGACGGGCCTTTTCCGCCTTCTCCTTCTCCAGGCGCTGCTCGGCGGCCCGGGCGGCGGCGCGGGCCTTCTCCCCGGCTGCCCGGATGACCTCGATGTAGATAAACTTGTCGCAGGCCACAATGAAGGGGGCGGGGGTTTTGCGCTCCCCCATGCCGTAGACCGTCATTCCCGCCTCCCGCAGACGGGTGGCCAGGCGGGTAAAGTCGCTGTCGCTGCTCACCAGCACAAAGCCGTCCACCCGCCCGGAGTAGAGAATGTCCATGGCGTCAATAATCATCGCGGAGTCGGTGGCGTTCTTGCCGGTGGTGTAGGCGTACTGCTGGACTGGGCTGATGGCATTTTCCAGCAGCAGAGGCTTCCAGGTGCTCATATTGGGGCTGGTCCAGTCCCCGTAAATCCGCTTGATGGTGGGGGTGCCGTGAACCGCCACTTCCGCCATCACATCCTTGATGGCGGAGCGGGGGGCGTTGTCGGCGTCAATAAGGACCGCCAGGCGCAGTTCCGCCCGCTCCATCAGCGTTTCCCCCACAGTTCAAAAGCCCGGTGGGCCCCAAAAAATCTCATGCGAATTCCTCCTCGTATTTTGGATGTCTTTTCTTCCCGAAAGATTCCGGTCGAATCCTGCAATCCGACTTATGATGTGTCTGAGTTTCAAAATCCCTCCGCGCCCTCAGACGCGCGCTTGGAATCCTGTGCAATTCGCTCCTTGCGCTCTGACATCAGAAGACTATAATAGAGCCGCAAATAAAGGGGAGCGAGGCGGCCGCTCCCTCCCCTTTGTGCGCCCTGCGTCGGAGACAGCCTGCTGCCGACCATGCCGAGTCCTAGACACGAGACACAGGAGGGATTTTCGTGATCAGTTTTCTTATCGCATTGGTACTTCTTGTGGTAGGCTTTTTTACCTACGGCAAGTTGATTGAGCGTGTGTTCCACATTGATGAGCGCAAGACCCCCGCACTGGCCCACCCGGACGGGGTAGACTATGTGCCCATGAAAACCTGGCGGGTCTTTCTGATCCAGCTCTTGAATATCGCGGGTCTGGGTCCCATCTATGGCGCGCTGGCCGGCGCATGCTGGGGCCCGAAGGTATATCTGTGGATTGTGTTCGGCACCATCCTGGGCGGCGGCGTCCACGATTTTCTCTCCGGTATGATGAGCGAGCGCCACGACGGTGCCTCCATCTCGGAGATTGTGGGTCTCTACATGGGTAAGGTGATGACCTTTATCATGCGCATCTTCTCCGTGGTGCTGCTGATGATGGTGGGCGTCAACTTCTCCGTTGGCCCGGCCAACCTCATCGCCAGTATGACGCCCGAGGCGCTCGGCACCGCATTCTGGTTGGCGGTGATTCTGCTGTATTATATGCTGGCCACGTTCCTGCCCATTGATAAAATCATCGGCAAGCTCTACCCCGTCTTTGGCATCTGTCTGATTATTATGGCCCTGGGCGTGGGCGGCGCTATTCTCCTGCTCCCCCAGTATCAGATGCCTGAGCTGTGGGACTCCATGGCCATTGTCCATCCGAAGGGCTATCCCATGTGGGCCATGATGTTCGTCACCGTCGCCTGCGGCGCGGTATCCGGCTTCCACGCCACCCAGTCCCCCATGATGGCCCGGTGCATGACCTCCGAGCGGGAGGGGCGCACTATCTTCTACGGCGCCATGGTGGCGGAGGGCGTCATCGCCCTCATCTGGGCCGCCGCCGGTGTGACCTTCTATAACGGTGTGGGCCCCCTCCAGAACGCGCTGGACTCCCTTACCCAGGGCGGCGTTGTGAAAGACATCTGCATCACCCTGCTGGGCCCCGTGGGCGGCATCCTGGCCATTATCGGAGTGGTGGCCTGCCCCATCACCTCGGGCGATACCGCCTTCCGCTCGGCCCGTCTCACCATTGCCGACTGGTTCCACCTGGACCAGTCCAATGTGGGCAAACGGGCGGCGCTGTCTGTCCCGCTGCTGGCCATCGGCGCGGTGATTGCCACCGCGCTGCCCTGGGACATTCTGTGGCGGTACTTCTCCTGGTCCAACCAGACGCTGGCCATGCTGGTCCTCTGGACCGGCGCGGTGTTCCTTCATAAGCACGGTTTCCCGCCCATTGCCTGTCTGATGGCGGCATTTCCCGCCACCTTTATGTCGGCGGTGTCCATCACCTACTTCTTCCAGGCCTCGGAGTGCCTGAATCTGTCCACCGCCATCGCCTACCCGGTGGGTATTGTGGCCGCGCTGGCCTTTCTGGCTATCTTCGTGTGGCGCACGCTCTTCCTGCACAAGGACGATGTCAACCATGAGCTGATTGCCGCCATGCAAAAGCAATAAAGCCGCACAGGGCGGGACGCAGATCGGTGGATCTGCGTCCCGTTTTTATCCCAGCGCCATCCGCGCTGCTGTATACAGGAAAGCCAGCACCACGCCGCCCTTCCGCCACCATCCACGCACTGGGACGGTATCCGCCGCCAGAGGCCACCCTCTCCACAGGGGCCAGGCCAGGGCGCACCCGGCCAGCAGGAGGAGCAGCGTCACGCCCTCTCCCACTCTCCCCAGCCGGGGGAGAAGCAGGGCGGCGGCATTCACCCCCATATGGAGCAGCACGCAGCACCACAGCCGCCCGGTGCACAGGGCCACATAGCCCAGCATCAGCCCGCCCACCAGGGCATAGAGGAGCTGGTTGGGGCTGCCGTGGCTCAGGGCAAAGCACAGAGCGCTGGCCACCACTGCCCCCCGCTCCCCCAGCGGGGCAAGGCGGCGGAGCATCGCCCCCCGAAAGAGCCACTCCTCCGCCAGAGGGGCCAGTAGGACGGTCTGCACCGCAGTCAGCGCCGGGGGATAGGAAAAAACCGCAGCGGACGCCGGTTCAGCGCCGCTCACCGCCTGCGCCAGCGCCGCCCCCAAGAGGGTGATCAGGTTGGCCAAATACAGCAGTCCGGGCAGCACAATGGCGCAGCACAGCAGCTCTCTCCCATGCAGCGGGGGGTGCTCCGGCCTGGACGGGGCAGGCACCTGCGCCATAGCCCATAGGGCCAGTGGGAGCCCCACGCCATAGCTGGACAGCACATTCACCGTCCACCAAAGCGCGGGCGCGTTCCAGAAGTCCCCTGTCCATTGAAGAAGTGCGCTCTGGAGCAGCAGGGCGCACACATCCCGCCCCAGGGTCCACCCCAGCAGAGCCCAGCCCGCCGCGGCCACACAGGCCAGAGCGGACGGGCTGATTTTTTCCTCCACCGGCCGGCTCCCCCCTTCTCCTTGCGCTGCAAAGGACACGCTCTGATTATAACAGATTTTGCCCTCCCTGTATACTCTGTCAACATCTTGCTTAAAATTTTTACTGTGGTACAATATCTGGTGCCTATATCCACAAATGAGAGGAAAGGGAGCGCGCAACATGCCCATCAGCGACAACGCCCGCGCCGTGCTGGAGCGGCGCTATCTCATCCGGGACGCCCAGGGCCAGCCCACCGAGACGGTGAACGGGCTTTTTCACCGAGTGGCCGACGCCATCGCGGCGGCAGATACCCACTTTGACCCCAACGCCGACCCGGCCGCCACTGCGGCGGAGTTCTACCAACTGCTGTCAGAGCTGGACTTTCTCCCCAATTCCCCCACCCTGATGAACGCCGGGCGACCGCTGGGTCAGCTCTCGGCCTGTTTTGTCCTGCCGGTGGGGGACTCCATGGAGGAGATTTTTGACGCCATCAAGTACGCCGCCCTCATTCACAAGTCGGGAGGCGGCACCGGCTTCTCCTTCTCCCGCCTGCGGCCCAGCGGCTCAGCGGTGAATTCCACCGGCGGAGTGGCCAGCGGCCCGGTCTCCTTTATGAAGGTGTTCAACGCCGCCACCGAGGCGGTAAAGCAGGGCGGCACCCGCCGGGGGGCCAACATGGGTATTCTCCGGGTAGACCACCCGGACATTCTGGAGTTCATCACCTGTAAGAACGACACCAGCCAGATTACCAACTTCAACCTCTCGGTGGGGGTCACCGAGGCATTTATGCGCGCGGCGGAGGAGGGTGCCGAGTATGAGCTCATCAACCCCGCCACCGGGGCGCTGGCGGGGCGGCTCAACGCCCGCAGCGTGCTGGAGCGGATGGTGGACTCCGCCTGGCGCACCGGAGAGCCGGGCATTGTATTCCTGGACCGGCTGAACCGGGACAACCCGGTGCCCAGCATGGGAGAAATTGAGTCCACCAACCCCTGCGGAGAACAGCCGCTGCTGCCCTATGAGGCGTGCAACCTGGGCTCTATCAATCTGGTCCGCCATGTGAAGGAGGGCCCTAACGGCCGGGAAATCCACTGGGACAAGCTGCGATGCACCATCCGCACCGCCGTCCACTTTCTGGACAATGTGATTGAGGTCAACCGCTACCCTCTGCCGGAGATTGACCGGGTCACCCGCCTGACCCGGAAAATCGGTCTGGGCGTCATGGGCTTTGCCGACCTTCTGCTCCTGCTGGGCATCCCCTACAACTCCAAAGAGGGGGTGGAAACCGCTCGGACCATCATGTCCTTTGTCCAGAAGGAGGGCCACGCCGCCAGTCAGGAGCTGGCCCAAACCCGCGGCCCCTTCCCCCTCTTCGGGGAGAGCGTCTACCGGGACGGCCCGCCTCTGCGCAACGCCACCGTCACCACCATTGCCCCCACCGGCACCCTGTCCATCCTGGCCGGGGTGAGCAGCGGGGTGGAGCCGGTGTTCGCCTACGCCTATATCCGCAACATCATGGACGGCACCCGCCTGGTGGAGACTAGCCCCATCCTCCGCGCCGCCCTGGAGGAGCGGGGACTGTGGACGGAGGAGCTGGTGCACCAGATTGCCCAGCAGGGCACACTGGCCCATCTGGAAGGGCTGCCCGCCGACCTGCGCCGGGTGTTTGTCTGCGCCCACGATGTCTCCCCCCAGTGGCATGTGGAGATGCAGGGGGCTTTTCAGCAGTACACCGACAACGCGGTGAGCAAGACGGTGAACTTCCCCCACACCGCCACACGGGAGGATGTGGCCCAGGTCTACCAGCTGGCCTGGAAGCTGGGGTGCAAGGGCGTCACCATCTACCGGGACGGCTCCCGCAGCGAGCAGGTCCTCAATCTGGGGACCGCCACCCCCTCCGCCTGTCCCGACTGCGAATCCCCCTATGGGGCCATCCAGCCCCGGCCCCGCCCCTCGGTCACCACCGGCTTTACCGAAAAGGTGCACATTGGGTGCGGCAACCTCTATATCACGGTGAACTACGACGAAAACGGCATCTGTGAGGTGTTCACCAACACTGGCCGGGCGGGGGGCTGTCCCAGCCAGAGCGAGGCCACCGCCCGCCTGGTGAGCGTGGCGCTGCGCTCCGGCATGGACCCCCAGAACATCATCCACCAGCTCAAGGGTATCCGCTGCCCCTCCTGTCTGCGGCAGAGCGATGTCACCGTCACCTCCTGCCCGGACGCCATCGCCCGCAGTCTGGAGAAGGTGCTGAAGGCCTCCCAGTCCGGGAGCCTCCCCGCCCCACTGGAGCCCGCTGCTCCCGCCGCTGGAAACAGCACCCCCGCGCAGGCCAAACTGGCCAAGTTCTGCCCCGAGTGCGGGGCCCGTCTGGAGCACGAGGGGGGCTGCGTCACCTGCCGGGAGTGTGGTTACTCCAAGTGTAACTGACACCCCCGGTGTGTGGGTGTCCTCGCCGGACGGGCGTCCTGCGCGGACAGCGCCCGATTTCTTTTCGCGGAAAAGAAAAGGCGGCCTTTTAATGGGGCCGCCCCATTTTGTGGGTGCGGACCTCCAGTCTTTGCAGTCACCTGTCTTGCATGGCAGTACAACGCTTTCCGCATAGGCAGAAAGCCCGGTTCAAATGGCACCAGGCTGGCGCAATCCCACCGCAGCAGAAATTTAGCCCGGTTGCGCATTGGGGGGAGTGCAGAGGGGGCAGCGCCCCCTCTGCGCTTTCTTTCCCACCGCTTTCTTTGGCAAAGAAAGCGGTGCCCCGTCCGGGTAGGACGCCTGCGCGGCGAGCGCAAAAACCGCCCGGTTTGGCCGGTACCCCCACTGCTTCCCCTGAAAATCTGAAAAAAGACTTGACCTTCCACCCTGTGAAAGGTGTATGATACCCATGCCCCCAGGGATTGTATGCCCCATCCAGGGGCGGAGAGACGAGGTGAAACCATGAAAATCAACGAGGTGGAGGAGCTGGTGGGCATCACCAAGCGCAACATCCGCTTTTACGAGGCGGAGGGACTGCTCTCCCCCCGCCGGGACAGCCGCAACGGCTACCGGGACTACGGGGAGGAGGAGGTGGAGACGCTGCGCAAAATCAAGCTCCTGCGGAAGCTGGATGTGCCGCTGGAGGAGATTGGAAAACTCCAGGCCAGCCAGCTCACCCTGGAGGATGTGCTGCGCCGCCATATCATCCAGCTCCGCCGTGCCCAGGACAATCTGAACACCATGGAAGCTCTGTGTGAAAAACTGGCCGGCGCCGGGGAGCAATATGCCGCCCTGGACGCCAGCGCGTGGTTAAGCGATATGGAGTGCATGGAACAGGAGGGAACGCGGTTTATGAATGTGAACAAGCAGGACACCCGACAGCGCTATGTGGGCCCCGTCATTGCGGCGGTGGTCTTTGTGCTGCTGATGGCGGGGCTGATGGCGCTGATGATCTGGGGCTTCACCATCAGTCCGGAGGAAGCGCCCCCCATGGTGCTCATTGTGGTGTTTGCAGCCATTCCGGGCGTCTTTATCATCGGGGTACTGCTGGCCCTGCGCCAGCGCATCCAACAAATCAAAGGAGGAGAAGAAGATGCTGCTTCTCAATATTGATTCCATTCCCGGCAAGCGGGTGGAGGCTTTGGGCCTGGTAAAAGGCAGCGTGGTCCAGGCCAAGAACTTTGGCAAAGATTTTATGGCGGGGATGAAAACCCTGGTGGGCGGCGAGATTGAGGGGTACACCGACCTTCTGAATCAGGCCCGCCAGATTGCCACCAAGCGCATGGTGGATGAGGCGGAGGCGCTGGGCGCGGACGCGGTACTGAACATCCGCTACGCCAGCTCCTCCCTCATGCAGAGCGCGGCGGAGCTCACCGCCTACGGCACCGCCGTGCGCATTGTGGGCGTGGAGGATTGCTGAGCTCACACTGTGGTATTCAAATCCTTCAATAGGCCCATAAACTCCTCGCCGGTGATGGTCTCATGCTCATAGAGGTACTGGGCCAGGGCGTTCAAATCCCGCATATGCTCCCGCAAAAGCCCCTCGGCTTTCTGGTACTGGCGCTTGACCAGCTCAATGACCTTCCGATCCACCTGGGCGGCGGTCTCAGCGGAACAGGCCAGGGAGGTATCCCCGCCCAGATACTGGTTGTTCACTGTCTCCAGGGCCACCATGCCGATATCGTCCTCCATGCCGTACCGGGTAATCATGGCCCGGGCCAGCTTGGTGGCCTGTTCAATGTCGTTGGAGGCGCCGGTGGTCACCGAGTGGAAGATGAGGTCCTCGGCCACACGTCCGCCGGTAAAGGTGGCGATCTTGTTCTCCAGCTCCTCCCGGCTCAGAAGGCTGTGGTTGTCCTGCTCCACCTGCATGGTGTAGCCCAGAGCGCCGGAGGTGCGGGGGATGATGGTAATTTTGGTGACCGGCGCGGAGTGGGACTGGAGGGCGGCCACCAGGGCGTGGCCAATCTCGTGGTAGGCCACAATCCGCTTCTCCTGGTCGGTGAGGATGGCGTTTTTCTTCTGGTAGCCCGCGATGACCACCTCCACGCTCTCCTCCAAATCAGACTGGGTGACCAGACTCCGGCCGGAGCGCACCGCCCGCAGGGCGGCCTCGTTGATGATGTTGGCCAGCTCCGCGCCGGAGGCCCCCGCCGCCACTTTGGCGATGGCAGACAAATCCACGCTCTCGTCCATCTTCACCTTTTTGGCGTGGACTTTCAGGATGTCCTCCCGGCCCTTCAAGTCGGGCAGCTCCACCGGAATCCGCCGGTCAAAACGGCCGGGCCGCAGAAGGGCGGGGTCCAGGCTGTCCGGCCGGTTGGTGGCCGCCAGGATGATGACGCCCTTGCGGCCGTCAAAGCCATCCATCTCGGTGAGGAGCTGGTTCAACGTCTGCTCCCGCTCGTCGTTGCCGCCTATGGCTCCGGCACCGTCCCGCTTTTTGCCGATGGTATCAATCTCGTCAATGAACACAATACAGGGGGCCTTCTCATTGGCCTGTTTGAAGAGATCCCGCACCTTGGCCGCGCCGGCACCCACGAACATCTCCACAAACTCCGAGCCGGAGATGGAGAAGAAGGGCACCTCCGCCTCACCGGCCACCGCCTTGGCCAGCAACGTCTTGCCGGTACCCGGAGGGCCCACCAGCAGCGCGCCCTTGGGGATAGAGGCGCCGATGGCGGCGTATTTGTCGGGGTTGTGGAGGTAGTCCACAATCTCCCCCAGAAGCTCCTTGGCCTCATCTTCCCCGGCTACATCGGAGAAGCGAATCCCCTCCGTAGACTGGACATACACCTTGGCGTTGCTCTTGCCGAAGGACATAGCGCCCCCCAGTCCGCCATTCTGGAGCATCCGCTTGTTAAGCTGCCGGGTCATCAGCTGGCCCACCCCAATAAAGAGGGCAATGGGCAGCACCCAGGACAGCAGGAACTGGAGCAGGGGGTTCATCTGTTGGATGATGGGGGTGCCATACTCGGTAATCCCCGCCTGTTGGAGCCGGTCTACCAGGAAGAGGTCCTCCATCCGCCCGGTCTTATAGAAGTTGGGCGGGTCGTTCTTGTCCGCAAAGACAATCTCCCCATCGGTGACCTGGACCTTGCTGAGCTGGCCATTCTTCGCCATCTGGAGAAAGACGCCATAGTCCACCTCGGTCACCTGGGCCGAGAGGAGCTGGGGCGTCACCAGCATGTTGAAGAGGAAGAGCGCCAGCAAAACAATCCCGTAGTAGAAAATCAGCGGTTTTTTGGATCGCTTGACTTCTTTCATGTGTTCCCAATCCTTTCCCATTTTAGTGCCTATAATTTAGCACGCGAACGGACAAAGGTCTGTGCTATTTTGTGACCAAAGGGTGAACAATCTGTAAATAACAGCAACGGAGGCCCTATCCGATTCGGATAAGGCCTCCATATTCTGTCACCAGGTATGCTGTTTTGGGGCGGCAAGTTCCTCCACCCGCTCGATTTCAATGCCATTCTCTTGGGCGGCCTCCTGTGCGCGGGGAAGGTCCGCCACATCCTCCAACCGAAGGGACACCCCACAGCACACACTGCACTCCCGGGGGGTGGGGGCCAGGGTACAGCGCACCTGCTGTGCCTTCATCACCTCATAGAGCCTCATAGCCTCGGTGTGGTTGGGGAAGAGGACATAGCCCAGACGCTTCTCCGCCATCACTTCTCCAGCAGCTCCAGGAACGCGCCGATGCGGGTGCGCAGCTGCCCGGCGTCGGTGTCGGTGTAGTCGGTCTCCAGGCCCAGCACGGGGATGCCCTTCTCCCGCAGCGCCCGCTCCACGCTGTATCCTTCGGTGTCGTACAGGGAGCAGAACTTCAAATTCACATCAATGACGCCGTCGGCGTGGTACTCGTCCACCAGGCGGAGAATGTCGTCAATGCGGGCGGTATTGGGGGTGAAGCAGGCGCAGTTGATACCCATGTACCGCTCCGCCAGGGCCTGAATCTGCCCGTCCAGGGTGGTCTGGGACTCGTCCACCAGGCGCTCAAAGTAGCGAGTGCCGGTACACATCTCCTCGGCCACCACCGCGCCGCCGCTGGTCTCAATGATGTGGTGGAGCTTCCAGTTGGGCACCGCCAGAGGGGTGCCGGTGAGGAGGATACGCTTGGTGCCCGCGGGGAACACCGACACGCCGTCCTTCACTCGCTGGTCCAGCTCGTCGCACAGCTTGTTGGTCATCTGGGTAAAACGGGTGGGGTCGTCGTAGAAGGCAATCTGGGAAATGACCAGCGCGTCCTTGCCGCTGATGGGCAGCTTCTCATTCTTTCGCAGCTCATAGAGCCGGGAGAGGGCGCGGCGCTTATCGTTGATGAGCTTGATGGCGCCCGCCAGCTTCTCGGCGGTGACGGTGTTACCGGTGACCTCCTCCACCTTGTCCTTAAAGGCGGCAATCTCCTCCGCCCACGCCTTCACATCCTTGGCCCGCTTCATCTGGGGGAGCTGCATGACGTAGACGGGCACGTCCTCCCCTAGAATCTCCCACGCCTTCTTCTTGCCGTCACAGGTAGTCTCCCCGATGTAGATGTCCGCAATGCGGAAGAAGGGACAGGTCCGGTCCAGGCGGGCTCCCACACTGGCCTTGATGAGGGGGCAGGTGTTAGCGGGCAGCACCTTCTCCCCGCCGGGGACCCAGAACTGGGAGCCGCCGCACAGGCCGGTGGCGATACCGTCGGCGGCAAAGACAATCTCGTCGGGCACATAGACGCAGAAGGTGCCGAACACCTTGCCGCCCTTCTTCTGGTGCTCAATGAGCTCCGCGGGCCGAACGCCGTGGATTTCCGCGATGACGAAGTTATAGTAATCCATCGCCTCCGGGCGGTTCTCCTGGGAGAGATACACCTCCCCAAAGAGCCCGGGGAGCACTTCGCACAGCTGGTCATGGACCTCCAGATTCATGCCCAGGGACTTCCACATCTCATGGTAATCTGCCATTGCGGGACACTTCCTTTCTCCAGATGGGATGGGGGGCTCCATCCCTTTAGCCCCATCTTACCATTCTCGACCAATTCTGACCAATTCCATTTCTCAATGCAATATATAAATATTATTGTTTTTATCAATATATATCCCCTTGACTTACCTCGGAACTCTAGGTATACTATACCTAGGAACCCGAGGTATCTTTGGGAAAGGAGGCTTTTATGAAATCAGGCAGCAATCTGCCCACCGGCAGCACCGCTCTGCTGGTCCTCTCCCTGCTGGCGCCGGGGGACAAATACGGCTATGAGATGATTGCCGCGTTGGAGGAAAAGAGCGACCACACCTTCACCCTGAAAGAGGGCACCTTGTACCCTGTACTCCACAGTCTGGAGAAGGAGGGGGCGGTGACCGCCTACGAGAAGGAGGCCCCCACCGGCCGGAAGCGAAAGTATTATCGTATCACCCCCCGAGGTCGGCGGCTCCTGGAGGAAAAACGGACGGAATGGCAGTCCTTCAGCCGTCTGGTCAACGCCATTGTGGCCGAGGGGGAAGGGCTCCTGTCCCCCGTCTAAAGGAGGGCGCCATGACCATCCCGGAGTACTGCGCGGCGGTGTGCCGCTTGGTCCGCTTCATCCCCGACCACCCCGCCATTGTCCGGGAACTCTCCGGCCACCTGGAGGACGCGGTGGAGGCCCATCAGGCAAAGGGCCTCCCCTATGACCAGGCGGTGGAACAGGCGGTAACCGCCATGGGGGACCCGGCCGAGGTGGGAAAAGCCCTGGATGCCCTCCACAGTCCCCTGCTGGGGTGGATACAGATCTGGGTGCGCCGGGCGCTGGTAGTGTGCGCGACGCTGATGCTCCTTCCCGCCCTGCTGGGTCTCTGGCGTCTGGGGGAATCCTGCTTTCCCCAGGAAGACCCCGCCCAGTGGCGGAGTACCCAGACGGGCGAAGGGCTGCCCGGTCTGCCCCAGCGGAATATAGTGGAGCACAGCGGCTACACCCTCTCTCTGTGGGACGGGGTACATACCACCGGCAAAGAGACAGACCAGGTCTCTCTCCTTCTGCGTCTGGACCACTTCTCCCCCTGGCTGCGCCGCCCCAGCGAGTGGACCTTTCAGTCCCTCACCGTAACGGACGATTTGGGGACCGAGTACCTCAACTGGGCCACCGCCTACCGGGAGCACCAGGCGGACTTTCAGGTGCTGGCATCCTCCAGCGGAGTCTATGACACTTTCTTCTCCGACTGGTTTGTGCTGACTATTGATTCCATCCCGCCGGAGGCCCAGACACTGACCATCGCGCTGGAGCAAACCGGGGAGCCCTTCTCCTTTTCCATCCCACTGACAGGAGGTGGAGAAGATGAGTAGACTTTTCCACAAGACGCCCACCCGCGGTGGAAAACTGCGGCGGGATTTGGTGTGCTTTCTGTTGTTGGGGGTATTGGGCTGGGTTCTTCTGGACTTCCCCTGTTTCACCCAGCAACAGGCGTTTGAGGCTCTGGAGGGCCGGAACTTCTATGGCGAGGGTCAGGTGCTGCGCACGCTGGAGGGTGAAAACGGCCACCAGTACCGCATTACCCGTGCAGGTCATGCCTGCGCCTGGGAACAGGTGTGGCCGGTGCTCTTCTCCCGCTTTCTCTGGCAGCCGGGGCGGATGGAGATTGTCCCCGACGACCCCAGCACCCCTCTGGTGGCCCTGCCGGTAGATGCGGATTTTCTCCCCGGTGTGGTGGCGGTGCTGTGCCACGACAGCTCCATCGTCCGGGTAACGGCGGAGTACCCCGCCCTCTCCAATGCGCCGGAGGCGGAGGGCTGGCAGAAAATCCTGCTCTCCTCCACCGACTGCCGGAACAACTGCTTTCTTCTAACCGCACCGGCGGAAGAGGCCGCTTTTCTGGATGCCCAGGCCACGGATGCGCTGGTCCTCACCGGCTACAACCACGAGGGCGCGGTGGTCTGGAGGTCTCCGCAGCCCGACTGGTCCTTTTACGGATGGAAATGAGGTGACGCCCTGTGGCGCTCTTTGTACTGGAACGATACTGTGACGCGGTGTGCTCCCATATCCGCTCCAAGCTGGGCAAGCGGGAGACTTATCGGGAGCTGCGGGACCATCTGGAGGACCACATTCAGGCCCTCACCGAGCGAGGTGTCCCTGCAGACGCGGCCCCTGAGCGGGCGGTGGCCGCCATGGGGGACCCGGCGGAGGTGGGGAAGGCTCTGGACAAACTCTACCCCTACTGTCCCCCCGCCCTGCCCACTGCCTGTACACTCCTGACCGTGGCGGTACTGCTGGCCGCCTGGGGCCTACAAAGCCGGGATCACCGGCTGTCCGATCGTTTTTTCTGGCCGGACTACACCATTGACCAGAGCCACCAACTCTCTCTGGCCTCCGGCACCGTCCGGGGCGGCGGGGAGTTGGGCCCCTACACCTTTACCCCCGCCGGGACGGCAGAGCTGATGGAATTGTCTGGCGAGGTGGGCGAGGACGGCACCCCGCTGGCCCGTCTGCGGATGCCCATCACCATCTCCTGGTCCCGTCCCTGGCTGGACGGCCCGGCGCTGGAGGGCAGCGAGTGCTTTACCTTAGAGCACTTCCCCGACGCCCCCGGCTACTGGAATGAGGGCACACTGACGCCGCTGTCCGTCTCCGGCGAACTGGTCCTGGTGGTGGCGGAGGATTTCCACTCGGACACCCTTCTGCTCCAGGACGGGACCGGCAACACGCTCCGCTTTTCCATCGTTCTGTCCCAGGAGGTGACACCATGAAGTACCGCCTGCGTCTGCTGCGGGCCTGGGGGCCCGCCATTCTCTCCGCCCTGCTGCTCATCGGCTCTCTCCTCCTTCTGTGGACAGTGACCGACTTCCCCCTCCCCGCTGAGGCCACCCTCCGCCGCCTGGAGGATCAATCCCTTCTCCCCCACGGGTCCACCCTCGCCTCTGGTACGGTTGAACTGGAGCCCTTTGCAGACCGCATCCCCCGCTTCACCTGGACGCTCCGGGGAGATGGGGAGCGGAGCTGGGCGCTGCTCACGGAATCTTTTGGATTTTTGAGCCGCCCTTACTCCCGCTATATCCCCAACGCAGTGCAAGCGGAGGGCGGCCCTTTCTGGGGTACTCTGTTGGAAATCCAGACCTTTTCGACCTTTTCTCCCTCGCTGTACGGGCCCACAGAGACCAATTGGGCCACCCAGTTTTTCCTGCTGGCCCGCACCACGGACCCGGCGGTGGTGCGGGTGGAGGCCCAGGCGGGCTGGCAGGAGGAGGCGGGCAAAACGGACACCCTGGCCGCCGGAGGGTTGACCCCGGCGGAGGGCTGTGAGGGGGTCTGGACGGGCCTTCTCACCCAGGACCCCAGCGCCAACGGCCGACTGGTGTGGCGGCTGCGGGCCTATGACAAGGCCGGGTATCTGCTCTATGAGGATTGCTCTGACCCGGCACGCTTCGCCCCCTGATATACCGCCTGTACCGAGGCAATGCGGTACAGGCGGCGCTTGTTTGCCCCGCCATCTCCCCCACACCTCATGGTGCCATTTGAAAGACAGTCTTATGTTGACATTCACTCCCTATGTAGGTACAATAGCACCGTATGTAAAGGATATTGTTCACCAAAAAATTCTACATGAGAGAGATGGAGAGATGTCCTATGAAGCGTGCCATGAAGCAGTCCACTTTACTGTCAATCTTAAGCTTTGTCACCATTGGGCTTGCCGTTCTGCTAGCCGTTCTTTTTCTCGTTGTTATGCTGCTGAACGCGCAAATTCTCAACAAACGACAACATCAACTGTACCTGAACCAGTATGCTCAGCAGTTTATTGACGCCTCGGAACTGTTGACGGAAAAGGTGCGCGCCTATGCAGCTTCCGGCAATGAGACCTACTACAATGAGTACAATCAAGAGGTGAACACCGACCAGAACCGGGAAAAAAGTGTAATGGCTATGGAGGAAATCGGCCTCACCGACGCGGAGGCTGAGATGATTGAGAACATGTCCTCCCTCTCCGATCAGCTGGTCCCTCTGGAAACCAGCGCTATGGAGAAAGTCCGCAATGGCGACACCACCAGCGCGCTGGCCTATGTCTATGGCGTGGAGTACTGTAACACGCTCAACCAGATTCACACCCTGGAAAGCCAGCTGCTGGACGAAATTCAGGTCCGCACCCAGACCGAAATCAACCAGCTGACCGTGCGTATCTACATCCTGGAGTTTCTGGCCATCACGCTGGCCGTCATTGTGGTCATCTTCCAGGTGTGCAATCTCACGATTACGCGGCGGCGGATTATTCGCCCCATCCAGACTCTTCAAGATGAGATGCTGGAGCTCTCCAAGGGCAATTTGAGTCACAGCTCCACGCTGGAGGCCGATTCCTCCGAGCTGGGTATGCTGGTCCACGCCATCCAGAGTACCCGCGAGACCCTCCAGCAGTACATCTCGGACATCCAGAAAAAGCTCACCGGCATGGCGCAGGGCAACATGAACCAGCAGGTGGACCTGGAGTATATCGGGGATTTCTCCCAAATCAAAACCGCCTTGGAAACCATTCTCTCCTCTCTGAATACTACACTGCACCGGATTGACGACTCCGCCGAACGGGTCAATATAAACGCCAGCCAGGTGGCCAGCGGCGCCCAGGCTCTGGCCCAGGGCTCTACGGAGCAGGCCTCCTCGGTGGAGGAGCTGGCCGCCACCATCAATGAGGTCAGTCATCTCGTCACCGATACCGCCCACCGGGTGGAGGAGGTCATGCAGGAGACCAATCTCTCCAGCCAGGAAGTGGAGCGCTGCAATCAGAAGATGGGCGAAATGACCGGGGCTATGGAGGAGATCCGAACCGCCTCTCTGCAAATTGGCGCGATTATCAAGACCATTGAGGACATCGCCTTCCAGACCAACATTCTGGCGCTGAACGCGGCTGTGGAGGCCGCCCGGGCTGGTGCGGCGGGCAAGGGCTTTGCCGTTGTGGCCGACGAAGTGCGCAACCTGGCGGGGAAGAGCGCCTCTGCCAGCCAGCAGACCGCCGATCTCATTCAAAATGCCGCCCAGGCGGTGGACAAAGGGGCCCAGATTGCCATGGAGACCGCCGACGCTCTGACCCATGTGGTGGAGAGTATCCAGGCCACCGACCACCACATGTCCCAGATTTACCAGCAGAGCCAGCGTCAGGCGGAATCCGCGGCCCAGATCAGCCAGGGCGTGGAGCAGATCTCCAGCGTCATTCAGAACAATTCCGCCACCTCGGAGGAGAGTGCAGCCGCCAGTGTGGATCTGGAGGATCAGGCCACACGTCTGAAGTCTCTGGTGACCCAGTTCCACCTCCGTCCCGCTTCCTCCTATGACACCACTTCTGTCCAGTAAATAAAATGACTTCTCAAATCAAACACCGCCTGCGCCGTACATACGGCGCAGGCGGTGTTTTTACTCTCTATACGCTTAGAAGTTAAATGCCCATTTCCTTTTTCACCTCGCCGAAGCACTGCACGGCGAAGTCCAAATCCTCCTTGGTGTGTCCGGCGGAGATCTGGGTGCGGACACGGTCGCGGCCTTTGGGCACCACAGGGTAGCAGAAGCCCACCACATAGACCCCCTTCTCCAGCATCCGGGCGGCGAACTCGTTGGCCACCTTGGGGTCGTAGAGCATCACGGGGACAATGGGGTGCTCGCCGGGGAGCAGGTCAAAGCCCAGCTTCCCCATCTCGGCGCGGAAGTAGCGAGCGTTGGCGTGGACCTTGTCCCGCAGCTCGGTGGAGGCGGTGAGCAGCTCCAGCGTCTTGAGGGTGGCGGCACAGATGGCGGGGGCCACGGTGTTGGAGAAGAGATAGGGGCGGCTGCGCTGGCGGAGCAAATCCACAATCTCTTTCCGGGCGGCGGTGTAGCCGCCGGAGGCCCCGCCCAGGGCCTTGCCGAAGGTGCCGGTGAGGATGTCCACACGGCCCATGACGCCGCAGTGCTCGGGGGTGCCCCGGCCATGCTCACCCATAAAGCCCACGGCGTGGCTGTCGTCCACCATGACCAGAGCGTCAAACTCGTCGGCCAAATCGCAGATGCCCTTCAGGTTGGCGATGTAGCCGTCCATGGAGAACACACCGTCGGTGGCGATGAGCTTCACCTTGCACCCGCTCTTCTGGGCGTCCTCCAGCTGGCGGCGCAGGTCTTCCATGTCGTTATTCTTGTAGCGGTAGCGCTTGGCCTTGCACAGACGCACGCCATCAATGATGGATGCGTGGTTGAGCTCGTCGGAGATCACCGCGTCCTCGGGGCCCAGCAGGGTCTCAAAGAGGCCGCCGTTGGCGTCAAAGCAGGAGGAATAGAGGATGGCTTCCTCCATACCCAGAAACTCGCTGAGCTTCTGCTCCAGTTCCTTGTGGATGGCCTGGGTGCCGCAGATGAAGCGGACGGAGGAGAGGCCGAAGCCCCACTGGTCATAGCTCTCCTTGGCGGCCTGGATAAGCTCTGGCCGGTCCGAGAGGCCCAGATAGTTGTTGGCGCACAGATTCACCACACGCTTGGCGGTGGTGGTGTCAATGCGGGAGCGCTGGGGGGTGGTGATGATGCGCTCGTTCTTGTAGGTGCCCTCCTGGCGAATCTGCTCCAGAGTGGCCTGGTACTGCTTGAGTGCGGATTTCATAGCCCTTCTCCTCCTTTTTACTTGCTCCAGTCCAGAATGACCTTACCGGACTTGCCGCTGTTCATGGCGTCAAAGCCGTCCTGGAACTGGGTGTAGTGATAGCGGTGGGTGATAACGGGGGTCAGATCCAGCCCGCCCTGCACCATGTAGGACATCTGGTGCCAGTTGTCCATCTTGCGGCCATAGATACCCTGGAGGGTGAGGCCCTTGCAGATGATGTTGTTCATGTCAATTGGCACCGGCTTGTTGGAGATGCCCAGGAGACTGATTTTGCCGCCGTTGCGCATGACACTCACCATCTGGTCCAGGGCGCTGCCGCTGCCCGACATCTCCAGACCGATGTCAAAGCCCTCCACCAGGCCCTGCTTCTGCATGATCTCCCCCAAATCCTCCCGGGAGATATTCACCGCCGCGTCGGCCCCCATGCTGCGGGCCAGCTCGAGACGGTAGTCGTTCACATCGGTGATGACCACCCGGCGGGCGCCGGCGTACTTACAGATGCCCGCGGCGATGATGCCAATGGGGCCCGCGCCGGTGATGAGCACATCCTCGCCCACCAGATTCCACATGAGGGCGGTGTGGGTGGCGTTGCCCACCGCATCAAAGAAGGCCACCACGTCCTCCGGCAGGTTTTCGGGGATGAGAATAACGTTGGACTCGGGGATACAGACATACTCGGCAAAGGCGCCGTCCCGGTCCACACCCACGCTGTTGGTGTACTTACACCACTGGATGTTGCCGTTGTGGCAGTTGCGGCAGTGGCCGCAGGTGATATGGCCCTCGCCGCTGACCCGCTGGCCCACCGTGAGGCCGGTGACACCGGCGCCCAGCTTGGCAATCTCGCCCACATACTCATGGCCGATGACCATGGGGGGCTTGATGTGCAGCTGGGCCCAGGGGTCCCAGTTGTAGATGTGCACGTCAGTGCCGCAGATGGCGGTCTTATGCACCTTGATGAGGACCTCGCCGGGTCCGGGTTCCGGCACGGGCACCTGGCGCAGCTCCAGGCCCACACCGGGGGCGGTTTTCACCAATGCGTCCATCATTTGCATCTTTACGTCCTCCTATCAAATACATTTATTGTGTATTCGTCTTTTTCTTATGGACAATATACAATGGAACGGTCCGCCTGTCAAGTCTGGATGTGGAATTTTTTCCGCTTTCTTTTCGCCTTCTTTCTCAGTATCTCTCCGGGCATGTTTGCGGTGCTAACCCCCTTTCTCCTTACATATTGTAGGAAAAGCCCATATGAGGAGGTACTGCCATGAAATGCATCATCCTGCACCGCCGTCTGCTCACCGTGATCGCCTGTGCGTTGGCGGCCTGCGCCATCTTCGCGGTGGTCAATCACCCGGTCGTGGTGGGCGCGTCCGCCACCACCCGGCAGCTGCCCATTTACAGCGTGGAGCGGGACCAGAAGATGGTCTCCATCTCCTTCGACGCGGCCTGGGGTGATGGAAGATTGCGGCTCTTGGAATGGCGTCGGTTGGGGTAGGGCTTGCGCTCGGCGGGCAAATGCAGTATCCTGTTTCACAAGAGATGAGGAGGGATGTGCCATGCCGCAAAAACGTCGTGCAGGCCGGTGGGGCCGCCGGATACTGGGGGCGGTGCTGCTGATTTTAGTGCTGCTGTTTGTGGGCATCTTTTATGCCGCACAGCATATCTTGCTGGAAAACGCCCAGGCGCTGGGCAATGAGCTGGCCGACAGCTACTCCCTGGAGGAGAGCCGCAACATCCGCTCGGTGGAAATTCTCATAGACTTGGGCGCCCAATATCTGGACGACCAAATCCAGGCTGGAGCCTCCCAGAGCGCCCTGGAGGACTGGATGAAAAACTTCTTCCAAAAGGTGACTGCGGTCACCGGCCAGGAGGTGTTGGATCCCTACGGAGTGGTTCACGGCCAGATTGTGGCGGCGGTACCCTGGTGGGGGGACGCCGACTACGACTATACACAGACCAAGTGGTATCAAATGGCCCTCCAGGCGCAGGGAGACCCCATTTTCACCGACGCCTACCCGGACGCCATCACCGGCCGTCCGGTCCTCACCATCGCCCAGAAGTGTCAGAACTCCGACGATGTGATCGCGTTTGACATCTTCCCGGAAAATTTCAGCGTACAGGACAACGCCCAGGCCCTGCCGGCGGGGAGCTCCTGCTTTTTCTGCGACTCCAGCGGCACTCTGCTCTACGCCCGCACGCAGATGGAGGAACAGGGGGAAGCGCTGACGGAATATGTCCGCGTTCTGTATGAAAAAATCCAGCTGGGACAGCTGGACGGCGCTCAGGCGTATATCTATGACCTCTCCGGTGAGAAGCAGGCGGTCTACTTCAACACCACGGAAAACGGCTGGCTCTCCATCATCACCATCCCCTATTCCGCCCTGCTGGGCGGTCTGCGTCTGGCCTTTCAGGCGGCGCTGCTCCTGTGCGGCGGGGCGCTGCTGATTCTGGCGGCCATGAGCCTGCGGGAGCGGCGCATCCAGCGGCGCATGGACCGGGTCAGTGAGACGGTGGCCGCGCTGGGCAACCTCTACTACGCCATCTACCGGGTGGATGTGGCCCAGGGCACCTATGAGGCCATCAAGGGCTCAGAGCTCATTCAACAGCTCCCCCCCACCGGCCAGTACCCCCAGCTGGTGGAGGCGGTGAGCGAGGTGATCGACCCGGAGACCTTCTCCCAGTTTCAGAGCAGCTTTTCCCTCCCAAACCTCCAGCGCCTGCTGGAGGAAGAGGTCCCCGACTTCGGCGGAGATTTTCGGCGGCGGTTTGGGGAGGAGTACCGCTGGGTCAATGTGCGCCTTCTCTTTGACCCCTCCCTCCAGCCCCATGAGGCGGTATTGTGCTTCCGCCTGGTGGACGGGGAGAAGGCGGCCCAGCTGCGTCAGTTACAGCTCATGGAGCACGCCCTGGACAGCGCCAAACAGAGCGAGGCCGCCCGGGAGCAGTTCTTCTCCCAGATGAGCCACGACATGCGCACCCCCCTCAATGTCATCATCGGCACTGCCCAGCTGGCCCAGCGGACCTGCGAGGAAAAAAGTCAGACCTATCTGAAAAAAATCCAGGTGGCCGCCAGTCAGCTTCTCAACCTCATCAACGATATTCTGGAGATCTCCCGCATCGAGCAGGCGGGCCTCCATCTGGAGAACCGGCAGTTTGATTTAGGGGAGACGGTGCGCCAGTGTGTCTCCGCCTTCCAGCCCCAGGCGGAGCTCCAGGAGAAGGAACTCACCCTCTCCCTCCAGCTGGACCGCTCCCAGGTGTATGGGGACGCCTTCCGGCTCCAACAGGTGCTCAACAATCTGCTGTCCAACGCCCTCAAATTCACCGAAAAGGGCGACCACATTCAGGTTTCGGTGGAACAGCTCCAGCGGGACAAGCACGCCAAATACCGCCTCATCGTGGCGGATACCGGCATTGGGATGTCCAAGGAGTTTCTCCCCAAGCTCTTCCTCCCCTATGAGCGGGAGACCCGCTTCTCCACTCAGACGGTACTGGGTACCGGCCTGGGGATGCCCATTGTCAAGAGCATTGTCACCAGCATGGGCGGACAGATTCAGGTGGACAGCACCCTGGGAGAGGGGAGCACCTTCACCCTCACCCTGCCCCTGGAGGCGGCAGAGGAGCAGACCCCGCCCCCGGACGCCCCGGCTCCGCAGGAGCTGACCGGCTCCCTCTCCGGCAAGCGGGTACTGCTGGCGGAAGATTTTGATATGAATATGGAGATTACCACGGAGCTGCTCCAGATGTGCGGCGCTCAGGTCACGCAGGCCTGGAACGGCCAGGAGGCGGTGGAGCAGTTCCAGGCGTCCGAGCCGGGGTATTTTGATGTCATCCTGATGGATATGAACATGCCGGTGATGGACGGATGCACCGCGGCGGCGGCCATCCGGGCGCTGAACCGGCCGGACAGCCAGTCGGTGCCCATTCTGGCCCTCACCGCCAACGCCTTTGCCGAGGACATCGCCGCCTCCTCTCAGGCGGGGATGAACGCCCACATCGCCAAACCCGTGGACATGGAACAGCTGGCCGCCCTTCTTCAGCGGCTGACCGCAGACAACTAAAACCTCAGTCCGAGGGACACTCCGCCAGCGCAGCCTGGATGGCCTGCCGCCCCTCTTCCAGCGTCTGATAGACCTCCTGTGTCACCACACTCCCCACCTCACTGGCCAGGGTGCGGATCACCCGGTCCAGCCGGTCCGGGTAGCCCTGGTAGTAGTGGAGATAGTGCTGGATACGCAGGGCCAGGCGGACAATCTGGGCGCTGAGGGGGGCGGTATCCTCCTCCGGGGGCCAGCCGGAGCCGTCGGCGTTCTTGTGGTGCCACCGGGCAATCTCGGCGGCGCAGCGGAAGAAGGGAATGTCCCCCTCCTGGGAGAAGAGCTCCCAGCCCAAATCCGTGTGGCGGGTCAAATCCTCCTCTTCCCCCTCCCCCACCGGCAGGCCCAGACGGCCAATGTCGCAGAAGGGCGCGGCCAGACCGATGAGCTCCGCCTCCTCTTGGGTGAGGGGGCCGTCCGGGTGCTGCTCCACATAGACGTGGGCCAACGCGCCGGCCAGTTTCCCCAGCTGCCGGTAGGCATCTATGGAGAGCTCTGGACGGTAGCGGCAGAAGCGGCACAGGGTATCCAGCCAGCGCTTGGACAAGTGCCGCGCCTCCTCCAGGGTGAGGTCCTGGAAGAAAGAGCGCGCCTCCCCCTCCTTCTGAGTCTCCTCTTCCTGAGGGTGGTCCAGAATGGTGCTCCCCTCCGGCCAGGCCTTTCGGACGACCGCACACACCCGCTCCTGAACGGCGTGGGGATCCACCGGCTTGACCAGAAAGTCCACCGCTCCCCGCTCCACACTGGCCCGCACGTCCTTCTCGTTGGCGTCGGTGGTGATGAGGATCACCGGCAAATCGGAGGTGGTCTGCTCCACCTGGAGCTGATAGAGCACCGCAAAGCCCACCCCCCGGCGGCCCAGGCAGATGTCCAGCAGCACTGCGCAGATGCGCTCCCGGTTCTGCTTGAGGAAGGAGAGTCCCTGGTGGGCGTCGCTGAGGCACACCACCTGGAAGAGATTTTTGAAAATCTCATTCAAAATCGCCAAATCCAGTTCCGAATCGTCAATGACCAGCAGTGTATCCCGTATCATGCCTTTTCCTCCTTCTGGTACTGTTGAATGAGGTCGGACAGGCTCTCACTCTCCCGCCTGGCCTCCTCCACCAGGGAGAGGAGCTTTTTCTTATTCTGGAATTTGGAGGCGCGGAACTCCACCAGAATGGCCTGGGCACAGTCGTGGATGGACTCAATGCTCAGATTGCCCGCCATCCCCTTGAGCCCATGGACGCGCATGTAGAATTCTTCCTCGTCCTCCTGCTCCAGAGCCTGAAGGATGGGCTCAAATTGCAGTTTTTCGGGCAGCTTGCCAATGAAGCTGAGAAACAGGGCCTCATTGCCCATAAAGCGGCCCAGAGCCTGGGAGATGTTGACGCCGGAATCCTCCAGCAGAGCCAAAAAAACTTCTTTGTCCATAGTGGAACTCCCTTGCACATTGCGATGAGATGTCCCCTCCATTATACCAGATTTTCCGCCGAACGCCATAGGAAAGCGCACCGCGCTTGCATCAAAGCCCCCACCAATCTGTTCCAAATTCTGCTTGTCCCATCCGCTTGACAAGTTTCTCCCCTCATGTTATAAATAGACTATCATATGACTGACGGATAATGTGGAGCCTACCACATGGAGTATGATACAAAAAGCCGACCGTCTGGGCGAGAGAAGCCTGGATTGCCGGCTTTTCTCTTTTGGAAAAAGGAGGAATTTTTCCCATGACAGCGGGGCTGATCCACTCCCTGGAATCCATGGGCCTGGTGGACGGGCCGGGCATCCGCACCGTGGTCTTTTTGCAGGGCTGCGCCCTGCGCTGCCGCTACTGCCACAACCCGGACACCTGGGCCCTCCAGTCCCCAGCGGCCCAGTCCATCACCCCGGCGGCGCTGGTGGAGAAGCTAATCCGCTTCCAGCCCTATTATGGCAAAAACGGCGGGGTCACCTTCTCCGGCGGGGAACCCTTGCTCCAGCCGGAATTTCTGGCTGAGGCCCTGAATCGCTGCCGGGAGGCGGGTATCCACACCTGCCTGGATACGGCGGGGGCGGGCCTGGGGGAATACGGGGCCATTCTCGCCCACACCGACCTCATTCTGCTGGACGTGAAGCACTACACCCCCGAGGGCTACCGGGCGGTGACCGGGGCGGACATGGGGGCCTTTGACAAGTTCCTGGCCGCCGCTCAGGAGGCGGAGATCCCCCTGTGGGTGCGCCATGTGGTGGTACCTGGCCTCACCGACGGGGAAGAGCACCTGGCAGGGCTGGAGCGGTACCTCCAGACCATCCGCCACATTCAGCGGGTGGAGCTGCTGCCCTACCACACGTTGGGCGTCCACAAGTACGCCGCCCTGGGCATCCCCTACCCCCTGGAGGGGGTAGAGCCCCCCGATCCCTCCACTCTGGAGGACTGGACCCGACGCTTGAATCAAACTTGTTGTGAATAAGGAGTTTTTATGAGTATTGATGTGAACTGTGCCGCCTGGAGCGGCTTCCGCACCGGCGAGTGGCGCCACCTGGTGAATGTCCGCAATTTTATCCAGAAAAATTACACTCCGTACGCGGGCGATGCCTCCTTCCTGGCCCCCATTTCCACAAAAACCGCCGCTGTGTGGAAAAAGGCCCACGCCCTCATCATTGAGGAGGTGAAGAAGGGCATCATCGACGTGGAGACGGACGCCGTCTCCGGCATTGACAACTTCGCCCCCGGCTACATTGACCAGGAAAATGAGGTCATTGTGGGCCTCCAGACCGACGCACCCCTCAAGCGGATTGTCAACCCCTTCGGCGGCATCCGCAACGCCACCTCCGCCCTGGAGCAGTACGGCTACCAGCTCAACCCGGAGATTGAGCGCCACTTCCGCCTCTACCGCAAGACTCACAACGAGGGCGTGTTCGACGCCTACCCCAAGCGCACCCGTCTGGCCCGGACGGCGGGGCTGCTCACCGGCCTGCCCGACGCCTATGGCCGGGGGCGCATTGTGGGCGACTACCGCCGGGTGCCCCTGTACGGCACTGACTTCCTCATTGAAGAGAAGAAGGCCGACCTGGACCGGATTGACGGCCCCATGACCGACGAGCGCATCCGCCTGCGGGAGGAGGTGCAGATGCAGATCCGCGCCCTGGAGGAGATGGCCCACATGGCGGCCCGGTACGGCTGCGACATCACCCGCCCGGCGGAAAACGCCCATGAGGCGGTGCAGAACCTGTATATGGCCTACCTGGCAGGCATCAAGGAAAATAACGGCGCGGCCACCTCTCTGGGCCGCACTTCCACCTTCCTGGACATCTACATCCAGCGGGACCTGGACCGGGGCCTGCTGGACGAGCAGGGGGCCCAGGAGCTCATCGACCAGTTTGTCATCAAGCTGCGCCTGGTGCGCCACCTGCGCACCCCCGAGTACAACGAGCTCTTCGGCGGCGACCCCACCTGGGTCACCGAGTCCATCGGCGGCATGGGGGTAGACGGCCGCACCCTGGTGACCAAAAACTCCTTCCGCTACCTCCATACCCTCACCAACCTGGGCACCGCCCCCGAGCCCAACCTCACCGTGCTGTGGAGCAAGGACCTGCCCCAGGGCTTCAAGGACTACTGCTCCAAAATGAGCATCGACACCGACTCCATCCAGTACGAGAGCGACGAGGTGATGCGGCCCATGTACGGCGACGACTACTGCATTGCCTGCTGCGTCTCCGCCATGGCGGTGGGCAAGCAGATGCAGTTCTTCGGGGCCCGGGCCAACCTGGCCAAGAGCCTCTTGTACGCCATCAACGGCGGCGTGGACGAGAAGAAGGGCATTCAGGTGGTACCGGGAATTGAGCCGGATACCGATGAGGTCTTGCAGTACTCCAAGGTGCTGGGCAACTACAAAAAAGTGCTCTCCTATGTGGCGGAGCTCTACGTGGACACCATCAACATCATCCACTATATGTACGACAAATACGCCTACGAGAGCAGCCAGATGGCCCTCCACGACACTCTGGTGGAGCGGCTGGCCGCCTTCGGGGTGGCGGGGCTGTCCATCGCCGCCGACTCCCTGTCGGCCATCAAGTTCGCCCAGGTAAAGCCCATCCGCAACGAGAACGGCATCGCTGTGGACTTTGAGGTGGAGGGCGACTTCCCCAAGTACGGCAACGACGACGACCGGGTGGACGACATCGCCGTGGAGCTGGTGTCCTACTTTTCCGCTGAACTGAAAAAGCACCCCCTGTACCGGAACGCCATCCACACCCTCTCCGCCCTGACCATTACCTCCAACGTGATGTACGGCAAAAAGACAGGGACCACCCCGGACGGCCGCAAGGCGGGAGAGCCCTTCGCCCCCGGCGCCAACCCCATGCACGGCCGGGACAAAAACGGGGCCCTGGCCTCCCTCAACTCGGTGGCCAAAATCCCCTACCGGGCGGTGTGTCAGGACGGGGTGTCCAACACCTTCTCTATTGTGCCCGCGGCCCTGGGCAAGAGCGACACCGAGCGGGTGGACAACCTGGTGTCCATCCTGGACGGGTACTTCCTCCAGGGGGCCCACCACCTGAACGTAAATGTGATGAACCGCCAGCTCCTGCTGGACGCCATGGACCACCCAGAGCAGTACCCCACCCTCACCATCCGGGTGTCGGGCTACGCGGTGAACTTCTCCCGCCTGAGCCGGGAGCAGCAGCTGGAGGTCATCAAGCGCACCTTCCACGAGCGCATGTAAGCACCTATCTGACCGCGCCCAGCGCCCAATTTAAACCAAACAGCAGCCGCCCCAGAGCCGTGGATAGATCCACCACATTTTTGTCCTCATATGCCACTTCCGGAGAGATACCATGGTAAAAGATGATTTCACAACCTGTGAGGGGTATTTTCCAGAGGACTGGGCAGAGCTGCGGTGGGAGCGGACCTGAGCCTCCAAAGATGGTCTCCGCTGCCTATCTGGCTTAGGTCCACATATCCGCCCCAGTTTGCCACATACCATAGAACACCGCCATCAAACAGGAGGGGATATCCATGACGCCGCAGACCGCAGGGACCAAGCAGACAGCCTGGCGGGTTACTCGCCGCTTTGATGGAAAACGGGAGCCGGAGGCCCTGCTCCGCTCGCTCATCCAGGCACACAAGAGCTAACGCTGCCCTCTCTGTATCCGCTTCCCCGGCAAAACCGCGGGACCGAAGGAATTTCCTTTGGTCCCGCGGTTTTTCTTGTGTCTGTGCTAAGCATGTTACGCCATAGACTCCACAAAGCGCATGAGGATGGCGGCCACCTGGGCGCGGGTCGCCTCGCCCTGGGGATCCAGTGCACCGCTTCCGGTCCCGGCAATCAGGCCGTTCTCCACCGCCCAAGTCATGGCGTCGGTGGCATAGGCACTCACGCTGGCCCCATCCGGGTAGCCGGACAGGCTGCCGGTGACAGCGGGGCTTCCGGCGTAACGGTAGAGCATGGCGGCCAGCTGCTCTCTGGAGAGGTTCTGCTCCATATTGGTGCCATCGGAGATTCCGTTGGCCATGGCCCACTGCCGGCCAGCCGTATACCAGGTCGCGCCGGTGGAGGTATCCACCCCCTCAAAACGGGCCAGAACGGTGACAATCATCGCGCGGGTCATGGGCGTCTCCGGCCCAAAGGTGGTGGCGCTGGTGCCCGCAAAGAGCTCCCGGCTGGTAGCAAAGTTCACCGCTTCGGACCCCCAGTGGGTGTAAGGCACATCCTGGAACGTCTTACCGTTATCCACAATCTTGACGGTGTCGCCGTCGCTGAGGGTGACAGACACGCCGTCGCGTGTGGTGACAGAGGTCTTGATAACCTCCTCGGTGCCGTCGGCCTTCACCAGAATGGCCACCGTACCGGTGGTGGGGTTCTTTACGGGGATTTCCACCTTGGCACTGCTGCCGGTGGGCAGGTCTACGGTAATTGTGGAGGCACCGGTGCGGCTGGTGGTGACCGGCACGCTGGGCATGGGCAGGGTCACAGCCGCACTGCCGGCCTCCTCCACCACACTGGCGGGGAGGGTCACTTCCGCTGTGACCTGGCCATTCTGGCTGAGAGTAGTGGTGCTGCCGGAGCCATCCCGGTTGGTCACCGTTGTCTTGCTGGAGCCGTTGGGGTTCTCCACTGTCTTGGTCTCGTTACCCGACTTGTCTGTGCTCGTTGTGGTCACCGTGCCGTCCTTGGCTGTTTCCACAACCTCCTTGGAGCCGTCGGGGTGTTTGGTGGTCTCCGTCTTGGTGCCGTTGGGCTTGGTCACCGTGGTCGTAGTGGAGCCATCCGGGTTCCGTTCGGTGGTGGTGTTGCCGGAGGGGGTATAGTCGTCATCATCGTCATGCGAGGAGGACGAACCGCCGCCACCGCCGCTGCTGGGCGTCACCGTATAGAGGACCACTATGCCGTTGATGGTGTTGTAATTCCCCTGGTCGGTGGGGGTAAAAATCCACTTGTAGGAGGTGTTGGACTGTACCGCCGTGGTGCCGGGAAGTTCCCAGGCCACGGTGCCGGGCACCGAGAAGGTGCCGCCCTGGACGGTCAGACCGGCATCTGCCAGGGTCTTGCCGCTGGTGGTGATGGCGGTGTACTTGGGCGCACCGGTAGGTGTGGCCTTGGAAATGGTTACCTTTACCGTGGCAGTCACCGTGGTATAGGTCTTCTGGTCGTCGGGGGTAAAGAACACGGTATGTTCTCCGCTGTCGGCCACATTTACAGGGGGATTGGCACCGCTAGACCACGTCCAGGTGCCGCTCACCGATTCGCCGTTATAGGTGGCAGTGCCCTTGATGTCAGAATTCTTCAAAGCGCTGCCGGTATAGGTGATGCTGATGGGCTCCACGGTGACACTGGGAGTAAAGAGATTGGTACCGGTGAGTTTCAACGTCAGGGCCGAATCGTTGTAGTTGACGCCGCCATGAATGACCACCTTGAGGGTATAGGTACCACCCACAACCACAGACTTGCCGCCGGTGTAGCTCAGTTTGCTTCCGTCCAGGGTCAGATTGGTCACATACTCCGCCGTGGTGGCGGCGTCGCCAAAGGAGACCTCGCCATAGCTGGCCCCATCAGGCAGGGCGGGCAGAATGACATAGCCGGCAGTCTCCGCCTTCACATAGCCGGAAGCTGTGGTGGCATTGGGGTAGTCGGCCTTGTTGATGGTAATGGTGGCCTCGGCGCTGGTGATAGAATTGTAATTATTGTCCCCGGCCTTGGTTGCGGTGACGGTGACATCGCCCACCTGTACGGGCACCAGATTGCTGCCGCTGATGGTGGCCTTGCCGGTGCCGTCGGTGACAGCGAAGGTCACCGCGCCGTCGCCGGAACCGCCGGAAGTGGTCAGCGGGTAGTTCTCCCCATAGGTGGCAGGACCGGCGCTGGTGATGGTCAGTGCGGCCTGGTCGGCCTTGGCGATGGTGAAGCTGCCAGCGGGAAGATCGGTGGCGGCGGCGTAACCGGTGCCCTCGGCCACATCAAAGGTGACGGTGTAGCTGCCTGCATTAACGGGAGGGGTGGTATTGCCGTTGTACTTGATAGCGGTAACATTACCCATACCCGCCACAGTAGCGTTGACCGTTACAGAAGCTGTTTTTTCCTTGCCATCATACACCGCGCCCTGGGGCAGAGTGATGGAAAAATTCTCTGCAGTGGGAATGTTCAGAACAATAATACCACTCACAACAGCAGTTTTTCCGGCATAGGTGACGGTGACGTTGGTGGTACCAACAATCAGCGGATCGGGACTTACGGTGTAGCCTGACACCGGTGCGCTGCTGCCGTCATCATAGGTGGCGGTAACCTCCATACCGGCGGGGTCGAACGAGTCACCGTTTTTATATTTCAGAGTGGCGGGCTGCTTGGTGATGGTGATGCCGGTCACCGTCTTATTCGCTGTGGCTGGGAAGGTCTTGGTGAGGACCAGGCTGCCGTCAGAGCCAGGGGTCAGATTAGACACCTTTCCGTCCATTGACACGGCGGTGGGGTTGGCAAAGGGCTGGTCTCCGGTAACGGTCAGGGTGATCTTTGCGGTATAGACGGTATTGGCCTTAAACGTGCCTGTAGCAGGGGTCCCGGTGACGGAAGTCCCTTCATACCACGTTACCTCACCGTTCACACCGGTGGCAGGTTCGGTAACAGTTGCATTCACAAACATACCAGTGCCGGTGACAGGTGCTGTGACACTGACCGTCACCGCCGAGATGGGACCGGCCTTGGTGGTGGCAGTCAGGGCGGCGGACGGTGCAGAGGCGTTGTGGGTGGTTGTCTCCTTCACCCGGGCGACAATGGAGTACTCAGTGCTGGGAGACAGGCCGCTGAAAACATTGGAGGCCTGCCAGCTGCCGCCGTTGTCTTTGGAGTACTCCCAAGTATCATTGGCAGTCACGGTAATGGAATCGGAGGTAACCGATGTAGCAGTCAAATTCGTGGGCGCGGCGGGTCCATCGCCTTTGGCTATGGTGCTGGTCGTAGAAGAGGTCAGCTCGCCGGAGTAGTCCTCGGCGGTGACCTTTACCGTGATGGTCTTGCCCACATCCTCGGCGGTGGCAGGGGTGTAGGTGCTGCTGATGGCGCCGGAAATGGCCTCGCTGCCACGGTACCACTGATAGGTAAAGGAGGAAGCGTTACTGCCGCTGACACTCGCCGTCAGCTGTTCGCCAATCTTCGCCGTACCGCTGATGGACACAGAACCGGTCAGATTCTCCTTGGGTGTGTATTTGTTCGTTTCCAGAGTGGGGTAAGTAAACTGGTACTGTGAGCTGCTGCTGCTCCAACTGCCGCTTTCTGTGTGGCTATTGCCAAAGGTTACATTAGAACCAAAGTTTGACGCAGGTGTATCTTTTCCAACCAGGAAGAAATCATGATAGGTAGTAGTCTTATCGTCATCGTCCCAGGTACAGTCCACAGCGTACCACTTGCTGTCGTCCATCTGGACATAGTTCCACATGTGGTCTTCCTGCTTGCCATTTGTTCCGCCTGTACCACTGACCAGCACACAGGGAATCTTGTACTCGTCACACAGTACCTTGAACGCTTTGGCATAGCCGGCGCATACTGTCACATGCTCCACTAAAGCGCTGTATACTGTCTGGAACTTGCGGGGCGTCAAATCTGAACTTGTGGTATAGGATACAGTATCGCACACATAGTCATGAATGGCTTGGACCTGTTCATAGCGGGTCTTATCCGCTGCATCGACATTGTATGTTCCGCTGTCATTATTCAGAGTCGTGATGGCGCTATTCAGAGCTTGGGTATAATCAGAAGAGGTTCCAGTCTCATTACTGTAATCGGTCACAGTCACTGTGATTCCGTTCAGGGTAATGGTAGCGGTGTAGTTGTTATCGCTTCCCTGCACAT
>DXDX01000053.1 GCA_019115265.1 Candidatus Flavonifractor merdigallinarum
ACGATACCGAAAAGAAGAGTGTGGGCCTTGCGGCCCACACTCGGATGGGAAGGAATTGCAATTTCTATGGAAACGGTCCAATCTGGACCGATGGGAGCGTTCAGCTGGCACGAGGCGGAACTGGACAAAGAGAAATCCACACCGGTGTGGGCGTTGCAAACAGCTCACGGGTGTGGAACCATCTTACGATCTGTTTTCCAATACCGGATCAGCGCTCACTGTAAATCACGTCTTCCTGCCCACCGAAAATGAGCTCGTCCACATCGGTGTCATTATGGTTGAAAAAATGAAATTTCTCCATCTTTTTCTTCCTCCTTTCTCCTGAAAACTGGATTTATTATACCTCAGTTTTAGGAAAAACGCAAGAAAGAACTGTGACTATTTTATGAAATTTTTGTAAAATTGTCGTATAAAAACACGAATGCATCAGGGCTGGGCACGCAGGGAACGGTAGACGGTGAAGTACATGGTGAGGATACAGGCCAGTCCCCCCACCACATTGGAGATGGGCTCGGCCAGAAAAACTCCGTTGACGCCCAGCCCCAGCCAGGGGAGAAGCAGGGTGAGAGGGGCCACAATGAAGGCCTTGCGCAGCAGGGAAAAAAATACCGCATTGCGGGAGCGGCCCAGCGAGACAAAGACCGACTGGCCGATAAACTGGAAGGACATGAACGCAAAGGTGGCGAAGTAGATGCGGAAGGCGGGAATGCCGTCGGCCAGCAGGAGGGGGTCGTCGTTGAAAATGCGGATGAGCAGACCGGGGACGGCCAGTGTGAGCACCCACACAATAACCGAATAGACCATGGTCACCCCGGCCGTAAAGCGGATACCCTGGCGCACCCGGTCGGGCCGCCCGGCTCCGTAGTTGTAGCTCAGCACGGGCTGACAGCCCTGGGTGATGCCGCTGATAGGCATGGAGATGACCTCCCGAATGGAGTTGATGACCGTCATCACTCCCACATAGAGGTCCCCGCCGTAAATTTTCAGCGTGGCGTTGCACAGCACCTGTACCAGACTGTTGGTGAGGGACATGGCAAAGCCGGAGGAGCCCAGTCCCAGAATGCGCCCCACCCGGGCGCGGCTCAGGGGGAGATCGGAGAGGCGCAGACGCAACTCGGTGCGCTTGCCGGTGAGAAAGAGGAGCACCCACACCGCCGAGCAGCCCTGAGAAATCACCGTGGCCAGCGCGGCCCCCTTTACCCCCATGTGCAGCAGGAAAATAAAAATAGGGTCCAGCACAATGTTCACCACCGCCCCCAGGGCCACCGTGCCCATCCCCATCCGCCCAAAGCCCTGGGCGTTGATGAAGGGGTTCATCCCCAGGCCCACCATCACAAAGAGGGTGCCCAGCAGGTAGATGGACAAATAGTCACTGGCGTAGAGGTAGGTCACATCGCTGGCCCCGAAGAGGTAGAGAATGGGCCGCTGAAAGAGAAGGCACAGAACGGTGAGGGCCAGCCCGAAGAGCAGGAGGAGGGTGAAGGAGTTGCCCATCACTTTCTGGGCCTCTCTGGTGTCCCCGCGGCCCCGGTGGATGGAGCACAGGGGGCCGCCGCCGCTGCCGCAGAGGTTTGCAAAGCCGATGAGAATGGAGATAATGGGGAGGCACAGCCCCAGCCCGGTGAGGGCCAACCGCCCCTCGCCGGGGATGCGCCCGATGTACATCCGGTCCACAATGTTATAGAGAATGTTGATCAGCTGGGCCGCCGTCATGGGCAGCGCCAGGCTGAGGATGTTGCGGGGAATGCTCCCCTGGGTGAAATCGTGGGTTTCAACGTGCATAAAAAGCCTCCCAACTCTTGCAAAACACACGGGAATGGAATATAGTGTGTTCGGGAACGCCGGCGAATGGCCGGGTTTCCGAGAGAAAAAACGTCTATCTGAAATAGTATAGTACGAAACCGTGTTGACTGCAAGAAAGAAGGGATGTTATGAATGCTGTCCTGGAGCGGGCGCGGGCCCTGGCGCCGGAGCTCAAACGCATCAAGGACGATATACACCGCCACCCGGAGCTGAGTTTTCAGGAAGTGCGCACCACCAAGATCATCAAGGACCAGTTGCTGTCCATGGGGATGCACCTCATTGATTTGGGGATGGAGACCGGCGCGGTCGCCGTCCTCTTTGGGGAGAAGGAGGGGCCCACCGTAGCCCTGCGGGCGGATATTGACGCCATCGAGCAGCAGGAGCCCGCCGGCAACGGAGTGGTGTCCGAGGAGCCGGGGAAAATGCACGCCTGCGGCCACGATTTCCACACCACCTGTCTTTTGGGGGCGGCGCGGATGCTCAGCGAGCGGCGGGCAGAGCTGGCGGGCAATGTGGTCTTTCTCTTCCAGCCTGCTGAGGAGGTCACCCAGGGCGCCCAGGCCATGCTGGACCACGGCCTGTGGGACAAGCTCCCCGCCAAGCCGTCGTGCCTCTTCGGACTGCACAACCGCCCGGAGCTGCCCGCCGGACAGATTGCCGTCATGGAGGGGCCGGTGATGGCGGGAAAGAGCCATTTTACCATCACCCTCCACGGGGTGTCCGGCCACGGCGGGTCCCCCCACAAGTGTACCGATGTGATTGTGGCCGGGGCGGCGGTGGTGAACGCCCTCCAGACGGTGGTGAGCCGCAGCACCGACCCCCTCCAGAGCCTGGTGTGCTCGGTGCTGTCCATCCACGCCGGGACACCGGACAACTTCGTGCCCGACGTGCTCACCATGACGGGGAGCATCCGCGCCCACAACGCCCAGGCCCACCGCCATGCGGAGGAGCGCTTAAAGGAGCTGACGCTGGGGGTGTCGGCGGCCTACGGCTGTACCGCCCAGGTGGAGTTCCACCCCGGCGTCCCTGCCACGGTGAACTCCCCCGCCATGACCGCTCTGGCCCGGAAGGCCGCGCTGTCCCTAGTAGACGCGGAGCAGGTGGTCTCCCCCGCGCCGGACATGGGCTCGGAGGACTTTGCGGTCTTTGGCCAGGAGGTGCCCGCCTTCTTCTATTGGCTGGGCTCCGGTGTGCCGGGACAGCACAACGCCTGCTGGCACAATGAGCACTTCCGCACCGACGACGAGGCCCTCCCGTTGGGGGCCGCCCTATTGGCGCAGTCGGCGCTGGAGGGACTAAACAGATAGAAAGGAATTTAAACGCACGATGAGTGAGACGACCCAGACCGTCCGGCACTTTGGACGGCTGAAACGGCGGGTGACCCTGGCACTGGTCCTGGTGGTAGCGCTGGCCGCGGCCTTCCTGCTGGGTGGCGCCCTGGCCGGACAGGAGAGCGAGCCGGAGATTACCAGCGCCCTGCTGGGCCAGCGGCTGGCGGAAATCCAGGAGCTGGCCACCCAGGAGTACCACTACACCAATATGGGCCGCTTTCAAAATCAGCTGGATTTTTACGGCTGGAAGGTGCCCTTTACCACCAAGAGTTTTATTGTGGCCTATGACGGGGTCATCAAGGCGGGGGTGGACCTCTCCCAGATGGAGGTGACAGTACAGGACAAGACCATCACCGTCACCCTGCCCGAACAGAGCCAGCTTACGTCCATCGCCGCCTTGCTCCTCAACATACTGCTTGCTGTGAATAAGCATACCGCCGCTGCCGACCGTGGGATCGTATATTTCCATGTTTTCCTGCGG
>DXDX01000054.1 GCA_019115265.1 Candidatus Flavonifractor merdigallinarum
GCCACATCGTCCAGTGAGATTTTTGTCCCGTCCGTCAGGACCAGCACTCTCTGGATCTCATCCAGCTTCTTCAGCCGCCCAGTGGCAGTAAGGTAGGCCCCGCCGTCCTTCCGCTCATCCGGCTGGAACCAGGTGACCGTGATCTCTGGTTGCTCCGCGATGTGCTCCATCAAAACCGCCTGCCGCCGGTCCAGCTCCGCCTTGGTGTCCTCGTCCAGCTCCATCTTCTGCTTCGTCAGGCGGGCTGTCTCCGCAATGGCCCCTGCGTGGCCGCTGAGGGCGGCGAAGGGGCTGAAGATGGCCGCCCGCTCCGAGATGGGCATTCGCGGGTGTCTAGCGGAGGTGGGATGGGGCAGGTAAAGTATATCGTCGTACTTCCCACTCATGCCTGATGCCCTCCAATCGTCCGATTCCGCTCCCGGGCGGTGGCGCCTTCCTCCAGGTTCATACCCTTGAGGATGGCGTTCTTGCCGTACTTTTTCTTGATGTCCAGCATGGCCTCCTGGAGCTTGCGCTCTCTGGCGTGGGCAGCCCTGTCTTCCTGCTCCTGCTGCTCCTTGGTGGCGTAGTCGGTGAACAGGTCCAGCTGCTCCGCTTCTTCTTTGGGAGCGTTGGCCTCGTCCAACAGTTTGTTGGCGCTGATGCTCAGGCGGCGGATCAGCAGATTCTCGTCCACAATCTGGTCATAGAGGGCGGTGACCGCTCTCAGCAGGTCGTTGGCCGAAGATGTGTAAGGAAAATTCTCCGTCCCTACCGCGTGCTTGGGGATCTTCCGCCCATATCGGTCGGCGATGACAGGGCCCTTATACTGGGCGGCCCGGCTGGGATCGTCCAGGTTTTCCCGGTCATAGCCCACGGTGAGGACCAGCTGATTGGTCACCAGCCCCTTGTCCACCAGGTCCAGGGCCAAAGCGTCCGCCATCTCCCGCACCACCAGGCGGGCTTTCTGGAAGTCATAGGGGCACTGGAGCACCTGGCCGGAGACGATGCTCTTATTCTCCGGCTTGTACGCCTTCGCGTCCGGGATGGTACACGGCTCCCAGCCCCAGGCGTGGTCGATCAAAATCTCCGCGTTGACCCCAAACAGCTTGTAGAGCAGCTCCTCGTTGTGGTAGTCGCCGGGCTTCCCGACGGAGCACCGGGCGATGTCGCCCATGGTGTACAGGCCGTGGGCCTCCAGCTTGGCGGCGTAGCCCTTGCCCACCCGCCAGAAGTCGGTGAGGGGGCGGTGGCTCCACAGCAGCTGCCGGTAGCGCATCTCGTCCAGCTCCGCGATGCGCACGCCGTACTCGTCCGCCGGCACGTGCTTGGCCCCGATGTCCATGGCCACCTTGGCCAGGTATAGGTTGGGACCCATGCCCGCTGCGGCGGTGATGCCGGTGGTCTTGAGAATGTCTAGGATGATCGTGCGAGTCAGCTCCCGGGCCGTCATGTGGTAGGTGTCCAGGTAGTTGGTCACATCCATGAATACCTCGTCGATACTATAGGGGAAGATGTCCTCTGGAGCGATATATTTCAGGTAGACGCTGTAGATTTTGGTGCTCCAGTCGATGTAGTGTGCCATCCGGGGCGGGGCCACCAGGTAATCCAGCGCCAGGGAGGGGTTGCTCCGCACATCCGGATCGTGCCAGGAGGAGCCGGTGAACCGCCGGCCCGAGGCATTCCGCTGCCGCCGGAGGTTGACCTCCTTGACCTTCTGCACCACCTCAAAGAGCCGAGCCCGGCCGGAGATACCGTAGGCTTTGAGGGAGGGGGTCACGGCCAGACAGATGGTCTTGTCCGTCCGCCGCTTGTCCGCCACCACCAGGTTGGTGGTCATGGGGTCCAGCCCCCGCTCCACGCACTCCACCGAGGCGTAAAAGCTCTTCAGGTCGCAGCAGATGTAGCACTTCTCCTTCACGCCCCGGTCACTCCCTTCTGCCTTTAGTATATCACGGGTATTGTCCGATTATTGGGTCCAGTCCAGCACGCCGTCCAATTCTTCCTGTGTGGCCTCCGGGAAATTCTTCCGGATCTGTTCATAGGTCAGGGCCTTGGACTCCGCCGGATCCACGGAGTAGGCGGAGGAGATGTGGTCATAGCCCCACAGGGCCTCCGGGGTGGAGTAGACGGAGATGTGCCAGCCGTAGGGGAAGCCCTTCTTATTGACCCGTCGGCGGAAGTCCCGGATGAGCAGATAGCCGCCCATCTGCAGGCCGGTCACCGTGCCCTCGAAGTTCTTCTCCCCGCCCTTGCCGAACCTGGCCTGCCGCTTGAGTTCAAAGGAGAACCACTCATCCTTTTCTGAAAAGCAGTCCATGATCCGTTTCTGACGCATAGTGGCCAGCTCCTCATCCCAGCTGCTGTCGAAGTCGTAGCCGTCCCGCCGCCAGTTGGCGAAATGGGGGAACCACGCCCTGGAGATAAAGCCCGCCTTGTCGCCGAAGAACTTGCCGTAGGCCACCTTGCCGCTGCGGGCGATCAGCCGCCGCCATTCCCAGGGATCCTGCTCCTCGTCCCCCGTCCACCAGTAGAGATCAGAGGTGTTCTCCTCCGCGGAGAAGCCGTCCACCGCGTTCTTGAACAGGGGCAGGAAGCCCACCTCGTCAATCCAGCCGATGAGCTCCTCCCAGCTCTGGATGCGGCTGGGGTCATCCCAGTCCAGCCCCCGCATGATCCACGCACCGTCCTCAATCGCCATCCTACCGCCTCCCCGGAGTTCTTTAAATTGATTGTAGCACATTTGTTCTAGCCACGCCATAGGGATACGGTGTTTTCTCAGCCGGAAAGCCGCAAAGGAAAAGGCGGCGGAACCGCCGCCCTTTCCCTTACGGCTTTCTCTGCTTATAGAATCTGCACGATCTGCTCCCACAGGAGGATGTGCTTGGTATCAATGGCTTTGTTGTCATGGTAGTGGCCGAACAGCCAGTAGTGGTATTGCGCCCAGTCTTTGATCTCCTGAAGGAAGTCCGTCAGGTGGTCCGCCACATTGTGCCGGGAGAGCTGGAGGGCGATGCCGGTGGGGGCACAGTGGGTGAGGATGTAGTCCACCGCCCAACTGTGGGCGTCCAGGCTTCTTCTGGCCTCTGCATATTCCTCCTCTGACGGCAGCTCCTCCTTCCACCAGGACAGGTGGTCGATGCGGAACCTGGCCCGTTCCTTTCGCTTCAGCATCCGGTATTTCCGCTCAAAGCTGGGGTCGTCCAGGCTGAGGATCCCGTCCTCAATGTCATGGGAGACAGCGCCGCCCATGGTGAAGAAGGTGAACCCGGCCAGTTCAAAGACCTGCCCCCGCATCAGGTGGAACACGTGGGGCCGGACGGGCTGCACCCTGCCGCCGTGCCAGAGCTCCACCGGGTATCGCGCTAAGGCATCGTAGTTTTCATGGTTCCCGGAGACGAAGGCCACGGTGAAGGGCAATCCCTCCAGCCAGTCCAGGGCCTCGTCATCCCGTTCATCTCCGAACCACACGCAGCCGAAGTCCCCCAGCTGGAATACAACATCCTCCTTGGCGAGCTCTTGGCCCTCCGGGAAGTATTCCGGGCGGAACCGTTCAAAATTCCCGTGGGCGTCGCCTGTGGCAAAGATCTTCATGCCGTGATGCACCTCCTTTTCGGCTGGTTGACCGCCTGCTCGATCTCCCGGCCATCCCGGAAGGTCACCCGGATCTTCTCCCGGGAGAGCACCGTCACCTTCTCCAGCAGCTGGTGGATGACCTCCTCGTCCCACTCTGTCAGCGCCGCCGTCATATGCTCCATGGCGGCCGACACCGCCAGCAGGCGCTTCTGTACCCGGCCCTGTTCCTGGCAGGCGCCCTCCAGCCTTGCCTTTTGCTCCCTGAGCCGTGCAGTGGACTCGGACAGTTCCCGGAACCGCTCCGTGTAATCCTCTGCTGGATTGGCGGACGCCTCGGCCAGCAGGCTGTTGAACCGGCTGCTCAGTTCCTCCAGGGCACGGTCAATGTCCGCCAGGCTCATGCTCTCACCCAGCATCGGGGCAAGCTCCCACTCCATGACGGCGGCGAGCTGCCGGGCCAGGGTGTCGCGGTCCAGCATGACGGCGTTGACGGCGGCCAGGATGGCCTGCTGGAGCGGTTCCTCGTCCAGGGTAGGGGACTGGGTACAGAACTTCTTCCCGTAGTCCAGGCGGCTGACGCACCGCCACACGGGGCGCTTGACCCCGTGCTGGGTCCACACGCACCGCCGGTAGGCGGTGCTGCACTCCCCGCAGAACAGCAGGTTGCTGAGTACATGCTTGCCGCTGTATTTGCCCCGGCCGGTGGGGGTGCTCTTTCTCGTGGCGCCCGCCTTGGCGTTCCGCCGGGCCATCTCCAGCTGGACGGCGTCGAAGGTCTCCCGGCTGACGATGCCCTCATGGTGGTTCTGAATCAGGTATTTGGGGAGCTGGCCGGTGTTGGGGATGACCTTCTTGCTGATGCAGTCCTGGATAAAGGTCTTCTGGAGCAGGACGTCCCCGCAGTATTTCTCGTTGGTCAGGATGCTCCGGATATGGGAGCCCATCCACACCTCTTTTCCAGAGACTGTGAGGACTTTCCGCCCCTCCAGGGCCGCCTTGATCTCCTGGATGCTGTCCCCGGCCAGATAGCGGTCGTAGATGAAGCGCACCGCCTCCGCCTGCTCCGGGACAATCTTAGGCTTGCCGTCCGGGCCCTTCTCGTAGCCCAGCAGCTGCTTGTACTGCATGGTGACGTGGCCGGACTTCATGGCCTGGCGCTTGCCCCACCGTACCCGGCTGCTGGTGCTCTCGCTCTCGGCCTGGGCGAAGGCCCCGTGCAGGGTGATCAGGAACTCGCTCTCCGGGTAGATGGAGTTGATGTTCTGTTCCTCGAAGATCACGGGGATCCCCAGGCCCCGCAGTTCCCGGGTGAAGTTCAGGGTGTCCACGGTGTTGCGGGCGAAGCGGGAGACGGATTTGGCCAGGACCATGTCGATTTTCCCCTGCCTGCACTGGCGGATCATCCGCAGGAACTCCTTCCGCTTGCCGGTGGAGGTGCCGGTGATGCCCTCGTCCGCGAACACCCCGGCCATGGTCCAGCCCGGTTCCTTCATAATCTTCTCGGTGTAGTAGGCCAGCTGGTTCTGATAGCTGGAGAGCTGTTCCTCGCTGTCCGTGGACACCCGGCAGTAGGCGGCCACCCGCAGGTGGCGCTTCTTTTCCTGTTCCTGGGGCGTCTCCACTTTGGCCGGGATGACGATGACGTTGGGCGCGGTATCGCTCATGTACATTTGCCTCCTTCCAAGGTCTGGTTATTTTTCAGCAGGACGGTGACCGTCCCGTTGCTGACAGTAATGCGGCGGACGCTCTCGTGGAGCAGCTCCTGTTCCAGCTCCGCCATGGGAACCCGCCCCTGGAACATCCTTCGGAGGCGGAGGGTTTCATACTTCTCCGGCCCAATGGCGTCCATCTGGAGGGAGGCCAGCCGGAAGGCCAAACTTTTGGCCTGGATCTCATCCACCGGCGGGCGGCACAGGAGCTCGTCCAACTCCCGGCGCAGCTTCTTTGCCTCTGGCGGAGGCTCATCCTCCAACACGGGGCAGGTGATGAGCTCCGGGTGCTGGATCAGGCGGTTCAGGAGGCCTAGCACCTGCTGTTCCACCCAGGCCGGTGGACTGCCGCCGCACAGCTTCCGAAGTTCCTTCTGCGCTGGCGTCTTTTTACAGGGCGTTGTCCGCTCCTGTCGCCGTGCTTGCACCATGTGGAACTGACTCTCTGGAATGATGGATGGGAATCCACCCTCGCCGGTGTACCGGCGGTCTGCCAGGATGCGGGCCGCCATGTTCTTATTCCAGGGCTTGTCCCCGTCATAGGGGACGCCCCGCTCCTGGAGCTTGTCCATCAGGGCGTTGTAGCTGGCCCCGACCAGGTAGCTATCGTAGATCCAGCGCACCGTCTCCGCCTCTGCCGGGTGAAGCACGATCTCACCAAGCTCCATCCGGTAGCCGAAGGGCCGCTTCCGGTTGCTCCCCATCACCGCACCGTCCGTTCTATGGGCTCTGTCAGCTCCAGGCCGTTGACCAGCCGGAACCGCAGGCGTTCGTTGCTCTCCACGATAATCTTGGCCACGAGCTCGCGGAACAGCTCCCCGTCGAAGGCCTCCAGGAAGTCCGGCCCGGCCTCCAGGGCGTCTATCAGCTCCTGGGTCCGCTGGATCGTCTGATCCTCCTCGGCCTCCAGGAACCGCTCCTTCTCCAGTTTTGCGGCGCGGAGCTGTTCCGCCAGCTCGTTTTTGCGTGATATAAAAATATCAGGGTCAACCAGGCCCTGCTGCTTGAGCTGGGCTAATAGCCGATCCTGACGGGTGATGTCTGCGATTTTCTGGTTGAGTGCCACGATGTCCAGGCTCCAGAGCAGTTTGCCCTTCCGGGCGCTCTGGAGATCTATAAGCAGTTGGGTAAGAATGGATATCCCCTGATGCCGGAGCTTGTGGTACAGCCGGAGGAAGGCGTCATATATGGTGCGCTCTGGAACGGGGCCGACGGGGCATGCATCCAGATCCACAGTGTGGGTACGGCAGATAAAGTAAGTAATCCCGCTGTTCACCTGTTTCCGGAAGAGAGTGCCGCAGTGGCCGCACCTCAACATCCCGCTTATGGGGGTACCACATCTTACCTTGCTGAAATAGTGCTGCTTCCGCTCTCGCAGGAGGCTCTGCACTTTGTCAAATACGGTCTGGTCGATAATTGCGGTGTGTGTGTTCGGCGCATAGTATTGATTGAGCTCTCCTCTGTTGGTCAGTGAGCGGCGGGGGAGTGTTGGCGTCCGGAAAGACTTCTGCCAAAGGGAGTTCCCCGTGTATTTTTCATTCTTCAAAATACGGGCAACCGCCTTGACCGTCCACTGATAGGGACTCAGCACAGGGTCAACGCTCTGACACTTTTTCATGCGGTCGGCAATTTCCAACGTGTTAGCCCCCTTCAGGAAATCCGTGAAGATTTCCCGCACATACTTTGCCTGTCTGGAATCTATGGTGATTGCGCCTTCTTCATCCTTTTTGTAGCCGAAGGGAAGGGAAGAGGGGACGAATGTACCGCTTGCCATCCGCTTTTGGATGCTCCAGCGGATATTGTCCGAGATGTTCTCGCTCTCCTTCTGGTCCATCATGGCGAAGATGGCGGTGAGAAACTCACCGACCAATTCAGAGGTATCGATGCCCTGCTCCTCGAAGCACACCCCCACCCCCAGGGCCTTCAGCTCCCGGATGGCCTCCAGGCACTCCTTGGCGTTCCGGGCGAACCGGGAGGAGGACTTCACCAGGATCTTGTCCACCCGGCCCCGGCGGCAGTCCGCCAGCAGCCGCTGGAAGTCCTCCCGCTTCTCCGCCGAGGTGCCGGTGATCCCCTTGTCCGCGTACACATCCACGAACTCCCACTCCGGGTTGGCCGTGATGAGCTCCGTGTAATGGGCGTTCTGGGCGGCAAAGGAGTTGAGCTGATCCTCTGAGCTGGAGCTCACCCGGGCATAGGCCGCCACCCGCAGCTTCCGTGCTCTGACCGGGTCGCTGGGCGGGATGGTAATCACCTGTGGCGATCTGCTCAGCGCCAGGGAACCACTGGTTTTCTTCTGCTCGTCCACGAAATCGCCTCCTTTTCAGCAACACACAATACCAGCACTGCCGCAAAATATCCATATCCAAAGGTACCAAACTTCGTGCGCAAGAATCTACGCCGTGCTTATTGCTTGGCAAACAGCGCACGAAGTTTTGCGCATCTTTCCCGGTTGCCCCGCAGGGGCGAGGGAATGGCGCATTTTAATTTCTGCTATGCTTCTGCATAGCAGAAATCAGGGGGAATAAATGACGTCTGCCCCGGTTTCTGCCCGGAGTCGGGCGGCAATCCTCCCGGCCTCCTTCCGGCTGACAAGGCCGGCGTTCTGGAGATGCCGGAGGAGGTTCACCATCCCAATGTAGTTGATGTTCCGATTCATCTCATATCTCCATTTTGAAATGGGGGCCGTTATGAGGCATATGGCCGCAGAACGGCCCCCACTGAGTTTTTCAAAAACGCATTTCGCTGGTTGGCCCTATTCGACACTACTTCCCGGGCCCTGGGCGGCAGCAGACGGACTGTGTTGGCACACATCACGGGAATCTCACCCCTCCGAGGATCTCTCCGAGCTGCCCCCATTGCTTGATCCCGGTATCACCCGGGGCTGTGGCTGGACAGGAGTATCATTACTGGATTGCTGACGAGGGTCGGGCTGGGTAAACCAGCCGCAATGCGAAACAGCCCGCCACAGGCTGCTTTGTGGACGGATGGGCACCGCTCTGCACCTTCCTTGGCCGTCTTTGATGCGGTTTCCCGCACAGGTGGTCTTGGCGCATCCTCCAGCGTCGCTCCGGCCCTCCTCCCGGAGGGCCTCTCATCAGCGGACGTATCCCGCTGCCGGATATGAACTTTTCAAAGGACAGGCCGGGAGCTTTGAAGAACCCCCTCACTCTATATAGGCACTGAGTGAGGGGGTTGCACGAAACTTTTTTACTTTTTCAGCAAGTTTTTCAGTTTTTGCAGAATGCGGATTTTACGGCTGTGTATGGTCATGTGGTGCAGGCCAGCCCGACGTGCGAGCTGACGCTCTGTCAATCCTTCAAAGTAAATGGCCAGGATCAGCTCTCTTTCCGGCTGCTCCAGCAGTTCCATTGCCGAATATAAGCGACAAATCAATTCCCGATGTAGCAGTTCATCCTCCAAAGACGGCTGTTCTGCTGCGAACTGCCGGTGCTCCTTCTCCATCATCTCATCGAGGGACATTTCCCGGCTTGGAAGAAACTTTGCCACCTTCTGCTTTTGGTCTTCCACAAACCGGTCCGTCTTCAGCTGGTGTTCCATGTACCGCATTTTCCGGTCGCTTGTTCTGAGCACATGAAGGACGTCCGGTGTGATCTCTACCCCGGGATAGAGGCTCTCATAGTCTGGTTTGTAGGCGTTGTGCCGCGGCATACGCTTTTCCTCCTATTTCACTAGTTTTGAATGAAAACCAGCGAAATGGAGGAGGCGCCCGGATCGGGCACCATTCTGTTCGGGTTGTACTTCCGGCAATCACCCAAAACCGGTGGAATTGCCGGGTGGTGATAGGGCATAGCGGAGGCTTCTTCGGCGGCTTTCCCGGGCCATTCCGTCGTCGCTTTGGGAAGGGCTCAGGAAAACCGCCGAAGAGAGGAATCACTTCAGACAGTTTGAGTAGAGCACAAACCACGACTCCAAATATATGTCCCGCTTCCGCCGGCGGCCGAAGCCGCCGTCAGAAGCGGGACTGTCTCTTATTTCCCCACACCTCCAAAAGCATCTGGCACACAACACCCCAAATGCTCATATAAAGGAGAAAGGCGGGCACCCTAATTGGGTGCCCGCCTTTCTCACACTTTAATAGGAAACGATGTCTGATGCAGCACTGTAGGTTGCCACATACTTTCCCGCATTGTTATATACTTTGACTGTCAGCTTGGCCTGATATTTATAGCCTTTCACAACATAGTAATCCTTGGATATGGTGTGGCTTCCGTTACCACTCCAACTAGCTACTTCGGACCAATTACGTCCGTTTGTACTACGCAGTAGCGTGAGGGTCAGCTCGGCTTCATAACCGTCTTCTATTTTGGCATCGCCGTAACAAGTTGCCTTTCCACTCGATCCAATAGAAAGCTGACAGAATGTCTCATCTAGTCCAGCGTACCGCGGGTCTATTTGAGTTGCGTCGTGAGCTGTCTCGTATGAAGCAGCATAGACCGGCAAACTACTACATAGCAGAGTTGCCGACAACGCAATCAGCAAAAGTGTTTTTCCAAAATGCAACTTTCTCATCTGTGGTATACCTCCTACTATTTGTGAATTGGGGCGTTACCCTAATAGGAGACACAGATTATCGTAAGGTGCAACTGGCTTTACGCATAAATACTTTCAGCTATATATATAATTTCATCTCTTGTTATAGGAGCTTCATCTGTATGTGATGCCGGGAAAGAAGATATGTTAAGAATATAATTTTCTTGTTCGTTGACTATAACGAGCTTAATTATGCCGTGCTTACTCCCTTCCGTCTGGGTCTGATCAATGAGGTATGCAGAAACTCCACATATTTCAATAGGCTCGATTTCGGCACCTGTTGTATCAGACATCACACTTCCGCCATCTGTCAACATCTTAATATTGAGTTCATCACCTTGTTCGGTACGGTAATAAGCCCAGTAAACCCCAGGCACGTTATCTTTCTCTGATAATTCATAGCCTTCCGGAACCCAGCTAGGTATGATATCCTCTAAATTTGATTGCTCTGAAACAGCTTCAGACGAAATTTGAAAACTCACGCCGTCATTAAATGTATCAATGAGCATATTCAGTGTTCCAGCTCGGAACTCCGGGGACACGGCAAAGGCGGTTGAGAAAAGCAGCGTACCCACCAATGCAACAATGGCAACCTTATTGATTACCTTCATCGTGATCCGCCCTACCGACCGGGCAGACTTTTTCCGAAAAGCGCGGTTGATCTCTTTCAGGCACGCCCGGCGCACCTCTTGGGGAACCTCTGCGTCCGGATCCTCCCGGAGTGCGCGGTTCTCCTCCAGGGCCTTTTTCCCCTCGGATTCCGCCACGTAGTCCATCAGGAGGGCAAACATGGCGTCCTCATAGGCCTCCTGCAATTCTTCACGTCTGGTCATACTTTGTCACCTTCTTCCTCTGTCATAAGCTGAAATGCCCGCCGCCGGGCTCTGGTCAGCTTCATGCGGATGCTGTCCTTCTTGCACCCCAGCATGTCGGCCAGCTCGGCATCCTTGTAACCCAAGATGTACTTTCCCTCCAATAGCAGTTGATCTTCGTCTGGCAGATTGCTCCAAATCTGCATCAGGCGGTCTTTTTGCTCCTCAAGTATGATTCTCTCATCTAGCGAGGGCCCCGGCATGACCACATCCTGCTCATCCTGTTCCTCAAGACTGCTGCACTTGGCTGCTATTCGCCCCTGCTTTCGCATGTAATTGAGTGTGGTGTTCCTAACAGTAGAGACAACATAACTGGCATTTACGCAACGCTCCTGCCGCCTCAAAAACGGAATTCTGGGAATGAGTTTGATCACGCAATCCTGGACGATGTCCTTGGCCGCCTCTTGATCTGGAAGCCTTTTCAGCACGGTAGCATACATCAACCGCTCGTACTGTAGGTAAAACTGTGTCATGAATTCCCGGTCATAGGGATCTTCTACGGCTACTGAAAGCAACGC
>DXDX01000055.1 GCA_019115265.1 Candidatus Flavonifractor merdigallinarum
CCGCCCGTTTTTAAAATGGGCGGGGCCTTCTTATCTTAACAGTGGCTAATCTTAACTAAATGACATTGCCACATTGGGCCCCAGTTTTTTGCGCAAATTTTGCGCCTCCTCTGTTATCTTCCCGTCAAATATGGTACAATGAATGTTACCGGCGCCTGGACGGGGGCCGGACACTCAACATGGAGGTACGCGCGCTTTGGATCTCATGTCGTGGCTCACGCAAAACCAGGGAGGCGAGCTGGTCTTTACCATGCTGGTGTCCATGCTGCCCATCATTGAACTGCGGGGCGGCATTCCCTTTGGTGTGGCGCTGGGCCTCAATCCCTGGGCGGCCTTTGCCGCCAGTGTTGTGGGGAATCTCCTCCCTCTCCCCTTTATTGTGGTATATATCCGCCGGATTTTTCTCTGGATGCGCCGCCATATGCCCCGCCTCAACGCACTGGTGGACAAGCTGGAGCACAAGGCCCATCTGAAGGGCCGCAAGGTCACCCGCTACAAGTACCTGGGTCTTATGATTTTCGTGGCCATTCCGCTGCCGGGCACCGGCGGCTGGACGGGGGCGCTGGCCGCCGCCTTCCTCAACATGCCCCTGCGTAAGGCCATGCCCGCCATGGCCGCCGGGGTGCTCATCGCCGGCTTTTTGGTCACCTTCCTGACCTATGTGGTGAAGATGACCATTATTTGAACCCTTTCCCCCGCCGCGCATAGGATAAGGCGGAGGTGAAAGGTATGGAAACTCTTTTACAGGGCGCGCTGGCCTTTTTCGCGGCGCTGGGGCTGGTCACGCTGGCCTGGCTGGCCTTTGGACATCTCCTGCTCCCCCGCGAGGTAATGGACGGCGGGCTGTACGCTGTACTCCCCGCCCGTGGGGACGCCGAAACGCTGGAACAGGATTTGCGCCGCCTGCTGTGGCTGCGGGACAGCGGCACGCCCCGCATTCCCATTGTCATCGCGGACGGGGGACTCAGTCCCCAGGGCCGGCGCATCGCCCAGGCACTTTTGAGCCGGTACAGCGGCACGGTGCTGTGCCCTCTGGACCAGCTGAGCGAGTATCTCGCCAGCGGCTGGACCCCGCCGTCCGTTTCCCCGGAGGTACATTCCCCCAACCCGGTCGAGCCGATCTAAACATAAAAGGATGGTCCCATTGGAGACAGCAGAGGAACTGAATGTAATTGAGGGCTGTGTGGAGGCCGTGGTGTTCCAGAACGAGGAAAACGGCTACACGGTGCTGCGCATTGACGCCGGCGACCGGGGCGGCGTCACCGTAGTGGGCTGTATGCCGGGCATCGCGCCGGGAGAGAGCCTCACGGTGCGGGGCAAGTGGATGCGCCACGCCTCCTACGGCGAACAGTTCAAAGCGGAGATCATAGAGCGCCGGATGCCCGCCGGGGAGAAGGCCATTTTTGAATACCTGGCCTCCGGCGCGGTGCGGGGCATCGGGACAGCCACCGCCCGGCGGATGGTGGAGGAGTTCGGCTCCGACGCCCTCACTGTGCTGGAGGAGCACCCGGAGCGTCTGACATGCATCAAGGGCATCACCCGGAAAAAGGCGCTGGCCATGGGGGAGCACTTCCGTCTCCAGATGGGAATGCGCCACCTGCTGGAATTTCTGGGTTCCCACAACATCGCCCTCCAGCTGGCTATGCCCCTCTACCGGCGCTATGGGGACCGCTCGCTGGAGGCCATCAAGTCCAACCCCTATCTGCTGGTGGATGAGGAGCTGGGGGTGGACTTTGGCACCGCGGACGCCCTGGCGCTGGATGTGGGGCTGGAGGGGGACGACCCTCAGCGCATTGAGGCGGGGCTCCTCTTTGAGCTCTCCCACAACCTGATGAACGGCCACACCTTCCTCCCCCGCCGCAAGCTGCTCTCCGCCACGGGACAGCTCATCAACCTGGAGGGGGAGGCGCTGGAGGACGGGCTGGAGGCCCTTCTGGAGCGGGGCGAGGTGGTACAGGAGGAGGTGGCCGGTGAGACTGCCTGTTATCTGAGCGACTTGCAGGAGGCGGAGGCCTATGTGGCCGCCCGCCTCACCGAAATGGCCGCCTGGGAGCTGGAGCCGCCGGAGGGCCTGGAGCGAATCCTGGACACCATCGAACAGCGGCAGGGCATCACCTACGCCCCCCAGCAGCGGGAGGCGGTGGCGCTGGCCGCCCGGCGGCAGGTGATGCTGCTCACCGGCGGCCCCGGCACCGGCAAGACCACCTCTCTGCGGGGGGTGCTGGCCCTCTTCGACTCCCTGGGGCTGGAGACAGCGCTGGCCGCCCCCACTGGCCGGGCCGCCAAGCGCCTTGGGGAGCTGTGCGGCATGGAGGCCGCCACCATCCACCGTCTGCTGGAGACTCAGTTTGACCCCAGATCGGGCCAGTTGGTATTCGCCCACGACGAGAGCGACCCCCTGCGGGTGGACGCTGTCATCGTGGACGAGACCTCCATGGTGGATGTGCCCCTCATGCGGGCGCTGCTCTCCGCTCTGCGGGGGGACTGCCGCCTGGTGCTGGTGGGGGACCCAGATCAGCTCCCCAGCGTGGGGCCGGGCAACCTCTTCTCCGACCTCATCCGCAGCGGCGCCATCCCCATGGTGCGCCTCACCGAAATTTTCCGGCAGGCCGCCCAGAGCGCCATTGTAATGAACGCCCACGGGGTAAACCAGGGAAAGCTACCCGACTTGCGCAACAAGAGCTCTGATTTCTTCTTCCTCCGCCGGCGGGAGCCCGCCCGGGCCGCCGACACCATTGTGGAGCTCATTTCCCAGCGCCTGCCCAAAAATATGGGCATCCCCCCGGAGCAAATCCAGGTCCTCTCCCCCACCCGCAAGACCATCGCGGGCACTGCCGCCCTCAACCGCGCCATTCAAGAGGCGGTCAACCCCGAGGCCCAGGGCAAGGGAGAGCGCCGGTTTGGGGAGTTCATCTTCCGGGAGGGGGACCGGGTGATGCAGGTGCGCAACAACTACGACCTCATGTGGAAGGAGCGGGACTCCCTCACCTCCGGCATGGGGGTGTTCAATGGCGACATCGGCCAGATTGTGGAAGTGGACAACCGCAACCAGCTCATCAAGGTGGATTTCGATGGCCGTCTGGTGGAGTACGAGCCGGACATGCTCAGCGAGCTGGAGCCCGCCTATGCCATCACCGTCCACAAGGCCCAGGGCAGTGAGTACCGGGCTGTCATCCTCTCCGTCAGCAAGGGCGCGCCCATGCTCCTCACCCGGGGCGTCCTCTATACCGCCATCACCCGGGCGCGGGAGCTGCTCATTCTGGTGGGCGACGAGGAAGTGGTGGCCCAGATGACCGCCAACAACCGCCAGCAGCGCCGCTATTCCGGCCTGCGCTGGCGGTTAGCCCAAGGGGGATAGGGTCTGATTTGCCGCCGCAACGGCGGGGGATTTTGTGCTCGCCGCACGGGCCGCTTACCCAGCGGGGGCCCGATTTCTTTTCGCGGAAAAGAAACCGGGGAAAGAAAAGGCGGAAAGGGGAACGTCGCGTTCCCCTCTCCACTCCCCTCCCAAAGGGCGGCCTACGGGAGGCCGCCCCATTTGTGGGTGCAAACCAACCGCTTTTTCTTTCACACCAAGCCCACAGGAAACGGCGTTACCTGTCTTGCATGGCAGTACAACACTTTCCTCATAGGCACCGGGGTTGGTTTTTTGCTGCGCCGAGCCTTGGAAATCCCTCCGCAGCAGAACTCAAGCCCGGTTGCGCCTTGGGGGAGTGCAGAGGGGGGTATCCCCCCTCTGCGCTTTCTTTCCCGCCGCTTTCTTTGCAAAGAAAGCGGTGCCCCCGCTGGGTAAGCGGCCTGCGCGGCGAGCGCATGGACACCCGCCCCCCGGGGGCAGAAACGCTGTTCTTTGGCATAATTCTCCCGATGATTTTGTGCCCTAAGTTTGCACTAAGAATACACCGATAGTGAGTTGCATACGCTATGCTTTATTCACAGAAATGGAGAGTAAAGCATGATGGAACGTAAAAAGCATCTCAGTATCCGTATGGACCAAGAACAGCATGATAAGCTGCAATACATCGCCTCTTATGATGGGCGCTCTATGAGCCGCCAGATTCTTCATCTCATCAATCAATGTATTCGCAACTTTGAAAAAGAACACGGCCCCATTCAAACGGAGGATTTGGAGTGAACCGCCTCCGGGCGTGGCTGCTGGACCTTCTCTTCCCGCCCAAGTGTGTGTTCTGCCGCACCCTTCTGGACGACGGGGAGCACGACTTGTGCCGGCACTGCCGCCAAACCCTCCCCCGGCTCTCCGGCCCCGCCGCCCGGCAGCAGCTGGAGTTTCTCACCCTGGCCGTCTCCCCTCTGCGGTATGAGGAGACGGTGCGCACCTCCTTCCACCGCTATAAATTCTACGGCCAGCGCTCCTATGCTGGGGCCTATGGCCGTCTGATGGCCCAGTGTGTCCAGGAGCATCTCCCCGGCCAGTGTGAGCTGGTCACCTGGGCGCCCCTCTCCCCCCGCCGAAAGCGGGAACGGGGCTATGACCAGGCCCAGCTTCTGGCCCAAATTGTGGCACAACAGCTGGACCTCCCCCTCTGCTCCACCCTGGAAAAGACGCGGCACACCGCGCCCCAGTCCGGCCTGAGCGAAGAAAAGGCCCGCCGGGCCAACGCACAGGGGGCCTACCGCTGTACCGACCCTCCCAAGGTACAGGACCGGCGGGTTCTCCTGGTGGATGACATCATCACCACCGGCTCCACTGCCTCAGAATGTGCCCATATGCTCCGCGCCGCCGGCGCAAAAGAGGTCTTTTGCGTGACTCTGGCCAGAGCACATGGTGAAAGATATGAGAATCTTGTGAAAAATACGGTTGAAATGGAGCAAGAATATCTTTATAATGAAAAGAAGAGTATTCTGGGTGATAAACCATGAACATTTGGGAGAAAATAAAGGCAATATTCAAACGACTTCGAGGTGTGGGTATGTTCAGTAAAGATATCGGCATTGATTTGGGTACCGCGTCCATTCTGGTCTATGTGGCCGGCAAGGGAATCGTCCTTCAGGAGCCCTCCGTGGTAGCCCTTCATAAGGATACCGGCAAGCTCCTGAAAGTGGGCACCGAGGCCCAGCAGATGCTGGGAAAAACCCCCGGCAACATTGTGGCCATCCGTCCCCTGCGGGAGGGCGTCATCTCCGACTATGACATGACCGAGCGGATGCTCAAGGAGTTTATCCGCAAGGTGACTTCCTTCCGTCTCTTCAAGCCCCGCATTGTCATCTGCGTCCCCTCCGGCATCACCGAGGTCGAGGAGCGCGCCGTCATTGACGCGGGCATTCAGGCCGGTGCCCGCCGGGTCTACCTCATTGAGGAGCCGGTGGCCGCCGCCATTGGCGCGGGCATTGACATCACCAAGCCCGACGGCCACATGATTGTGGACATCGGCGGCGGCACCACCGACATCGCTGTCATCTCCCTGAGCGGCATCGTGGAGTCCACCTCCATCAAGATCGCCGGCGACCAGTTTGACGAGGCCATCGTGAAGTACATACGGCGCAAGCACAATGTACTCATTGGTGACCGTACCGCGGAAGAGCTGAAGATGAAGATCGGCTGCGTGTTCCCCCGTCCTGAGGATGAGACGATGGAGATCCGGGGCCGCTGCCTGATGACCGGCCTGCCCCGCGTGTTCTCCGTCAACTCCAGCGAGATGATTGAGGCCTTTGAGGAGCCCGCCACCCGCATTCTGGAGGCCATTCACGGCGTGCTGGAGCGCACGCCCCCCGAGCTGGTGGCCGACATCGCCACCAACGGCATTGTGATGACCGGCGGCGGCTCGCTGCTGTGGGGCTTTGACAAGCTCATTGAGTCCCACACCGGCATTGAGACCCATGTGGCGGACGACGCCATCTCCTGCGTGGCCTACGGCACCGGCAAGAGCCTGGATTCGGTGGGCGATATGCAGGACGGCACCATCAACCTCTCCCGCCGCAAGCAGATGAACTAAACCCGCTCTATTTTAACGCAAATGAGGACACAGGTCTGGACCCTCCCCTTGGGAGCGGGCTTTTCCTGTGTCCTTTTTTCAAAATGTGAGAAAAAATTGGATTGGGATAAAACCAATTCTGCCTGGTCGGTGACCAATACATAGAACGTGCAGCAAGCACATCAAAAGAAGGAGGAGTTTTTGTGAAACGATGGAATCGATGGATGGCTGCCGGACTGGCCCTTGCGCTCTTTCTGAGCCTGTCCGGCGGCGCACTGGCGGCCAAAAAGAGTCCTACCTTCCGGGATGTCCCCGCCAGCCACTGGGCCAGCAGCTCTGTGGAGGCATTGGCGGAACAGGGCCTGATTGAAGGGGTGGGCAACAACCGTTTTTCCCCGGAGTCCACCCTCACCAACGCCTCATTTGTGGTCATGGCCCTGCGGCCCTTCCTGCCCGCCCTGAATCTGGACGAGGAGAGCCTCACCAACTCCGGCAGCTGGTATCAGGGCTACCTGAACAGCGCCCGCAGTCTGGGACTGCTGAGCGGCTGCACCTTCACCGACGCCCAGGCCAACAGCCCTATGAGCCGCTATGACATGGCCTCGTTCATCGCCGCGCTGGGGCAAAAGGTGGGCCTCACCGCCCCCGCCGGTTCCAGCGGCGCAAAGCTGACCGACTATACCTCCATTCCGGCCAGCCGCCGGGACGCGGTCAACTACACCTGCGGGCTCGACCTGCTCTCCGGGTATGGCGACGGGGCCTTTCACGGGGAGGACTCGGTCACCCGCGCCCAGGCCGCGTCGGTGGTGTGCCGCCTGCTGGACGCGGCCCCCGGCCAGCCGGGTCGGGTCATCGTGACGGCCAATGCCGACAACACCAGCGCCTCTGTGAAATGCACCCCCTCCACCAAGTTGTGGACCGGCCAGCGGGGCCGGGTTTGGGCCTTCCAGGCCAGCAGCGAGAGCGAGATGGCCAACGGTATTGCCCAGGCTATGGACTCCTATCCCACCACCCTGATTTTCTTTTCCAGCGCCCCGATTACTTACAGCCCCGCGGACCTGCTGGCCCCCTACGAAATCACACACGGCCTCCACAGCCGCATCAAAGCCACCTGCTACGACTCTTATGCCTTGAAACCCCAGGACACCGGCAGAGCGTACTATGAGTACCGGCTGGAGCTCCATTACAGTGCCGCGGGCATCGTCCGCATGTATCGGGAGGGCGTTCTGGATACTCTGCCGGACACCATGGATAGCAGTTGGTCCACAACGCAGGCTGACTACACGCTGCTTCTCAAGGCCGTGGAGGATGTGGAGGATACCTATGGTGTGACCGCCGCCTCCAGCGACTATGACAAGGCCCTGGCCGCCTACCGCTATGTCACGGAAAACTACACCTATGACTATTACATGATGAGCCAGACCGGCAATGACCTGGTGCACATGTTTGACTCGGTCCTCTACCCCGACGAAATCAACTATATGCTCACCTACCACAAGGGCGTCTGCTTTGAATACGCCCTCACTTATCAGGCCTTGTGCTATGTACTGGGGCTGGACTGCTACATTGTCACCGGAAATGCCGGAGGTGCCCATGCCTGGAACATCGTCCGGGTGGATGGACAGTGGTACCAGGCGGACCCCACCTGGGACGCCGGAAACAGCACCTATCGGTATTTTCTGGTCAGCGACCAGACCATGCGCTCCCGCACCATCACCCCAGGATACTATGACTACCCCGCCTGTCCCAGCAATTACGCGGGGTAAGGTTGCGCCCCTTCAACCCATCAGAGCACAGTGCCCCCCGGTGAATCACCGGGGGGCACTGTAAATATGAGGGCAAAAAAGTCAGCCCACACCCAGCTTGCACACAGACATACCCAAATCCGAGTAGGTGAAGTTGCTGCCGCTGCCCATCAGGTTCAGGGTTGTGGGGCCTGTCACCTGGAGCACCTGAGAGATGGACATATTGCTGGTCTCAGACGCGGACTGGAACGTATGGTGGGTTCCCGCCCCGTTGACCGGCGTTCCATTCTGCTGCAACGTCAGGAACAGGGAGACGGGGAACTTACTCACGCTGCTGGACGGGGCCACCACACTGTGGAAGGCCACCTGATAGAAGCCCGGCTCTTTGAGTGTAAAGTTGCTGGTCCCCTCCGTGTGGCTGATTGCGCTGCCATAGGTAGTGCCATTTTTGTCAAACAGCAGTGTGCTGCCCGCTGTCCCAGGCTGCGGTGCAATTGAGTAGGCATTGAGCACACTCTGCGGCACACTGGTGCTGCTGCCAGTGGCACCCGTCGCACCAGAGGGGCCAGTGGCACCCGTTGCACCCGTCGGACCAGACGGCCCGGTGGCACCCGTTGCACCTGTGGGGCCAGACGGCCCGGTGGCACCTGTCGCACCTGTGGGGCCAGACGGCCCGGTGGCACCCGTTGCACCCGTCGGACCAGACGGCCCGGTAGGACCTGTCGCACCCGTAGGTCCAGACGGCCCTGTAGAACCAGTTGTGCCCGTCGGACCAGACGGGCCAGTGGCACCTGTCGCACCTGTGGGACCAGACGGCCCGGTGGCACCTGTTGCCCCTGTCGGACCAGACGGTCCTGTGGGGCCCGTCGGACCCGTTGGACCGGACGGCCCGGTAGGACCTGTCGCACCCGTCGGGCCAGACGGCCCGGTGGGGCCGGTTGCCCCCGTCGGACCAGATGGCCCGGTGTCACCTGTCGCACCCGTTGGGCCAGACGGCCCGGTGGCACCTGTTGCGCCGGTCGGACCAGAGGGTCCTGTGACACCTGTTGCGCCCGTTGGACCAGACGGCCCGGTGGGACCCGTTGCCCCCGTCAGACCAGACGGTCCTGTGGGGCCCGTCGGACCCGTGGGGCCTGTAATCGAAACTACTGTAACCGTGCAGCAGTCCGCCGGTTTCGGTGGGCAGCATGGAGGCGGACAGGACGGCGGACAGGGCCGGGGAATGCACTCCTTGGGAAAATCCCGGTTCTGAAAAATGTTCATAGGCATAACCTCCATACCAGCCTATGCGCATCCCCATAACAGGGTGTCTGGAAATCCGTCCCACCCCCTTGCGTCCAGCTCCAAAAGGCGCTACAATAATGTCTACAAAAGCTGCGGCTCCGCAATGGGATGCCAAGCGGTACGGACATCAAAATCAAGGAGGTTTTTGGAATGGCGCTGATTGACGATCTGAAAGTGAAAGCAGTGGAACTGACACAAGCCGGTATGGCCAAGTCCAAGCAACTGGCGGAAATCGCCCGTTTGAATCTGGCCAACGCCGGTGAAAATGACAACATCCGCAAGGCCTATCTGGAACTGGGCAAGCTCTACTATGCCGAGCGCGGCATGGCCCCTGAGGCCGGCTATACCGCGCTGTGTGAGAAAATCACGGCGGCAAAAATCAACATCGAGGAGAACAAGGCCCGCATTGCTCAAATCAAAGAAGAGGGGTCTATCAAGGACTCCGACCTGGTCTCCTCCGTTGAGACGGAAATTCCGCCGGAAGAGCCCGTCACCATCACCCCGCCCACCACAGAGGACGCGGCCGACCTGGCCGACGAGGAACCCACCCAAAACAGTTAAAAAACTCCGGGCTGTTCTCATGGAGAGCAGCCCGGAGTTTCTTGTCGGGATGGGAAGGATGTTACATGATGTGACGGCCGTACACATACACACGGCTGTAATAGCCGGAGTCCAGATTGTCAATCTGTACGGAGTAAGTATTGGTGGAGGCGTGGATAAACTGACCGCCGCCGATGTAGATGCCCACATGGGACACCGGCTTAGTGGTGTTGGCCCGGAAGAACACCAGGTCGCCGGGCTGCAGCTGGCTCTTGGAGACCGAGGTGCCGTTGGCCAGCTGGTCGGTGGCGGTGCGGTTGAGGGTCACGCCAAAGTGGGCGTACACATACTTGGTAAAGCCGGAGCAGTCAAAGCTGTTGGGGCCGTTGCCGCCGTAGACATAGGGGGTGCCCAGGAACTGCTTGGCATAGGCCACCACCTGCTCTCCCATGCTGGAGGAGGAGGTCGCCGTGGTCTCATTGCCGCGGGAGGTGGTCTCCTTCACGGTCTCCACATACTCGCTGCTCACATAGCCAGTCTGGCCATTGTAAGAGATCTTATACCAGCTGCCATCCACGCCCACGATCTGGAAGATGGTGCCGGCGGGGAGGGTGGTCACTTTGCTGTATGTAGTGGCGGGACCGCTGCGCACGTTGAGCGTCGCCCCGTCGGTGCTGACCTGGCCGTAACCAATGGCGGCATCGCCTTTGGCCGCTACCGTCAAATACTCGCCGGACATATAGCCCTCTACCGACTTATAGTCCACCTTGTACCAGTTGTTGCCCGCATCCTCCAGAACGATGACCTTTTCGCCCTCGGAGACAGTCGCCAGGATGGTGGAATCAGTGCTGGCGGACTGGCGCAGGCGCAGCGCGTCGGTATTGACGGTGCCCACACCCATGCTGGTGGCGGCGGCGCTGACCATACACAGTCCGGAAACAGCGGCAGTGGCAAAGAGCATACGCAGCGTTTTTGACGATATCATTGGTATACGACCTCCCATTTCTGATTTGACGCCGCCCCGACAGCGGCTGTTGTTCCTGTCCTATCCGGGCTTACTTCCCGGCCAGAGCCCGGTCCAGCCACACAGCCGCCACATCCATCGCGGCATACAGGCTGTCCTTCTCGCTCTTCTTCACCACACGGTCCCGGCTCTTCAAATCCGGGTCAGTCAGCTGGAGCTGAACCTGGACCTTGTTGGCCACATCCAGATCCTTGACCTTGCGGGTGTTCATCACCTGAATCATGATGATATACTTATCGGCCATGCTGCCGTAATAGATCAGATTGTCTTTTCTGCGCAGAGGGTGGCCCTTATAGACCAGGGGTAGTTTCTCGCCTGCCATTGCGTACCTCCTTCAGGTCGGATTAAAAACTGTAACCAAATTGTAACACATTGTTTCCAGGTTGTCAAACATAAATTGCAATTTTGTCACCATTCCCTGGGCGGGCCGGGGGGAGATTTCCGTCAAAATCCAGCTTTTGTCACATCTGAGTTTCCAGCTGCACCCGCCGCTCGGGCTGTGTCATGCGCAGAACCAGGGCCGCGGCCTCCGCTCGGGTGAGGGCATTCTGGGGGCGGAAGGTCCCGGCGGCGTCCGTCCCCACCATCACCCCCGCCCGGAAGAGGCGGTAGATGGCCCCCGCCTGGGGGTGGTCGGACGCCACATCAGGGATGCGCTCCACGGTGTTGATGGCCTTTAGTGCCGACTCCGGCAGAGACCGGGCCAGCAGCTGGGCAAAGCCGCCCCGGGTGAGCACCGTTTCATACGCACTGGCCGTGGGTCTCCGGTCCAAAATACCGTGCTGCAAGGCGTAGTTCACATAGGTCTGATACCAGGGCGTTCCCACTTTCAAGTCATCTTTTCCGGCGGTATAGATTCGGTGGACCCGGGCGGCCAGCGCGATGCCCTCCGCCGTGGTCAGCGTCCGCGCCGGGGAGAAGGCCCCGCCGCCGGTCCCCTGCATCAGTCCGGCCTCATAGGCGGCATATACCTCCTTTTCGTACCATGTACCAGTGGGTATATCGGAAAAGGGGCGGTGCTGCTCTACCGTTCTGCCAATCGTGCTGAGGAGGCTGTACGCTTTCTGCGCGGTGTCCTGGCTCACCTCCCAAATCATTACGCCCCCCAGCTGCTGCTTCAGGGCATACTGGGTCTTGGCGGCAATGGTGGCAATGCCGTTATACCAGAGGGTCTGCCCCTGATAGACAGCGCTGTCCCGATTCCAGGCGTCCGGCACTGCCGCCAGCAAATCTCCATAGGGCACATAGCGGTCCCGGGTGTAAAAGGGCACACCCAGCACCATCTTCTCCCCCGGCAGGCCCCGCTGCTCCGTCCAGTAGCGGGCGGCGTAGACAGCGAAGGAATAGGGCGAGTGGTCCTGTCCGTCTCCCCCCTCATAGGCCATGACGTTAATCCAGTCTACCGCAGCGAGCACCGCGTCCGTCTGGCCCATACTGTCCGCATAGGCGGTGCCGCTCACCGACACCCCCGCCGGGACCGCTGCGGTGAGGAGCTTCCCCCGGCTGCGCAGGGCGGCGGACAGCTCCAGCATCAGCGCCTCATACTGCCGGTATGTACCGTCGGAAATCCGGGGGTATTCCCAGTCCATATCCACCCCGTCAAAGCCAAATTCCTCACACATGGCGACGATCGCCTGGACAAATTTGGCCCGCTTTTCCGCTGTGGCGGTGGCGGACGCAAAGGTGGAGGCCAGGGGCACATTCTGATAGCTCCAGCCCCCCACCGCCAGCAGCACCTTCACGCCATTTTGATGGCCCTCCCGGAGGATACGCCGGGCCAGGTCCGGCTGTTCCAGAGGCAGCAGCCCGCCCTCTTTGGTGGGGATGGCGAAGGAGTAGTTGATGTGGGTGAGGACATCGTACTGAATTTTTTCCACCTCGCCGGGCTCCCAGTAGGGGTAGTACCCCACCACCCGGAACGAGGTCTCCGCCGCGGCCGACCGGGCGGGTAGGAGCACCGCGATCAGCGCCAGCAGAAGCAGCGCCGCAGCGCCGCGCTTCCAATATTGCATGGTTCATTTCCTGCCTTTCCTGCGGAATGTCCCCGATTGTACCAAAAAAGGCGGGAAAAAGCGATGGAAATAGTAGGAACGCCGGTGGGAAGTTCCCACCGGCGTTCTGTTGGCATTCTGTTATTTTCCCTGGATGAGGCGGATGCGGAATACCCCTTCCACCGCCCGCAGTGCCTTCAGGCTCTCCTCCTGAACCGGGGCGTTGAGGTCAATCATGGTATAGGCGTACTCTCCCCGGGCCTTGTTGCTCATATGCTCAATGTTGAACCCGGCCCCCGAGAGGACGGTGGTCAGCTTGAGGAGCATATTAGGGATGTTGCGGTGCAGCGCGCACACACGGGTGAGCCCGCCCCGCTCCATGGAGAGGTTGGGGAAGTTCACCGAGTTCTGGATATTGCCGTTTTCCAGATACTCCCGCAGCACTTTGGCGGCCATCACCGCGCAGTTGAGCTCGCTCTCCGGGGTGGAGGCCCCCAGATGGGGGAAGGCCACCACATTGGGCGCCTGGAGAATCTGGTTGTTGGGGAAGTCGGTGACATAGCGGGCCACCTTGCCGGCGGACAGGGCCGCACACATGGCCGCGTCATCCACCAGCCCGCCCCGGGCCAGGTTTACCACCCGCACGCCGGGCTTGGTGAGCTCCAGCACCTGGGCGTTGATGGTGTGCTTAGTGCTCTCCATATAGGGCAGGTGAAGGGTGATATAGTCCGCGCAGCGCCAGAGCTGCTCACAGTCCTGTACACAGTGGACATGCCGGTCCAGGCGCAGGGCGGTCTCCACCGACAAATAGGGGTCATAGCCGTAGACCTCCATCCCCAGCTTGAGGGCAGCGTTGGCCACCAGCACCCCGATGGCCCCCAGGCCCACCACGCCCAGGGTTTTCCCGGCAATCTCCGGCCCGGCAAAGACCGACTTGCCCTTTTCCACAGCGGTGGACAAGTCCTCTCCGGCCTCTGCCTGCTCCCGGACCCAGGCCGCGCCCCCCACCAGGTTGCGGGAGGCCATCAGAAGGGCGGCAATGGTCAGCTCTTTGACGGCGTTGGCGTTGGCGCCGGGGCTGTTAAAGACCACAATGCCCGACTGGGAGCAGCGCTCCAGGGGGATGTTGTTGGTGCCCGCGCCCGCTCGGGCGATGGCCCGCAGGGCGGGATTGAACTCTGTCTCATGGAGGGAGGCCGAGCGGACCAGAATTCCGTCGGGATTCACTACCTCCGCCCCCACCTGGAATCCGGCGTCGGTGAGCACATCCACCCCGGCGGGGGCGATGTGGTTCATGGTTTTAATGGCATACATGACGGCTTCCTCCCTCTCAGTGGCTGCGCTCAAAGGCGCGGATAAACTCACACAGCTTTTCCACACCCTCCACGGGCATGGCGTTGTAAATGGATGCGCGCATACCGCCCACCAGGCGGTGGCCCTTCAGATTGGAGAAACCGGCCTCGGTGCTGGCCTTGACGAAGGCGGCGTCCAGCTCGGTATCCCCGGTGCGGAACACCACGTTCATATCCGAGCGGGCCTCCTTCTCCACCGGGCAGGTAAACATGCGGGAGGTGTCCAGCGTGTCGTAGAGCATCTCGGCCCGGGCCTTCTTCCGGGCCACCATGCCGGCCAGTCCGCCCTGTTCCTCCACCCAGTCCAGCACCAGGCCCAGCATATAGATGCACCAGCAGGGCGGCGTATTGTACATGGAGTCTTTCTGGATCATGGTGTCGTAGGAGAGCATCAGCGGCGTATAGGGCATCTCACCGCCGGCCAAATCCTTGCGGATAAACACCACGGTAAGGCCCGCCGGGGCCATGTTCTTCTGCGCTCCGGCAAAGATAATTCCGTACTTACTCACATCCACCGGCTGGGAGAGAATGTCGGAGGACATATCGCACACCAGGGGCACATTCCCTGTCTCGGGGACGTACTTCCACTCGGTGCCGAAGATGGTGTTGTTGGCGCAGTAGTAGAAATAGGACGCCTCCCCATCCAGCTTCAGCTCCTGCTGAGTGGGAATGCGGGTGTGGCCGCACTCGGTGGTGTCGGCGGCCAGATTCACTGTGCCGTACTTCCCGGCCTCCTTGGCAGCAATCTTGGCAAAGTTGCCGGTCACCGCGTAGTCGGCCTTGCCTGTGCGGCCCATCAGGTTCAGCGGTACCATGGAGAACTGGGTGGACGCGCCCCCCTGGAGGAACAGAATCTCGTGGCTCTCCGGCACCCCCATCAGGCGGCGCAGCTTGGCCTTGGTGTCCTGAAAAATCCCATCAAACGCCTTTGAACGGTGACTCATCTCCATGACGGACATACCGGAACCGCCATAGTTGGTGATTTCGGCCCCGGCACGGGTGAGCACCTCCAGCGGAAGCATGGAGGGGCCAGCGGAAAAATTGAAAATACGTTGGTTTTCCATTTGGATACCCCTTTCATCGGCTGGGCATGGCTGCCCTGTTCTATCCCCCCGCTCAGCGGGTAGGTTGATTGGTATTATATCAATTTAGCGCACTAAAATCAAGGCTGAATTCGGCCTATTTCCCCGCTTTACACCCGTTAGCGGCCAAAATTCTATCCAAAAAATTGTTGGAAGCTTCTCCCGTTTCTGTGTACTCTTCCAGTTTCTATCCCAGTTGCGAGAGCACATCAGACAGTCTATGCGCGGCTGGGCAGAAAAAGAACCGTGGCCGGTGTCCGCATCACGCAGACACCGGCCACGGAAATGGGTGTGGTTACATCCCCATATAGGAGAAGTGCATGTAGTCGTGGTAGCCGCTGGAGGCGTCGCTGTCGTAGGCCCAGGCGTCGCCGCCCCAGCTCCAGCCGTGTTCCTCAAAAATACGCACCACCGAGCCGTCGGGCGAGATGGAGTAGGGGTTGCTCCCCGGCTGCCAGAGGGAGCCCACCAGCACCTGGCCGTCCCGAATCTGGTAGTTCTCATTGGCGTTGATGTCAATGGCGGTGCCGCAGTTGTGCTCGCCGGTGGCGGTGTCACCCCGCCAGGAGTAACCGCCCAAATCGTGCATGGGGAACTGCTCAGGGTCATTGTAGATCTCGGTAAAGATCTCCTTCACATCCTCCGCGATAGCGGCGTGGATGGAGAAGGAGAAGGTGGAGGACACCTTCTTACCATTGGAAATCTTCCACACCGGCACGGTGATGGTGGTCATGTGGGTCTTGGCGGTGGCCTGGTCGGCAAAGCGGCGGATGGCGCTGTCTCCAAAGAGCAGCTGCAATTTCCGGTCATTCTCGCCGGGCAGGGCCAGCCAGAAGTCCTGGGCGTAGTACTCCTCTAGGGTCATGGTGCCCTCCTGGAGCTTGCGGTCGGCCTCCTGCATGGCCAGCTCCGCGCCGGAGAGCTTGCGGTACTGGATGGTGGCATCGGTGGAGACACTGCTGAAGGTGTAGAAATACTCGTCGTCGTAGTCATAGCCGTAGATCTCATCCAGCGAGGAGTAAGACTGTCCCACCCGCACCTGGGCGGTATATGCGGCCTGGATGGGGTTGCCCGAGGCGTTCACCGGGTGGATGGTGACCTGGATGGTCTCCCCCTGGTGCTCCTCGTCCACCTTCTCCAGCACGCCCATCAGCATGACCGTGCCATCGGCCCGGGCCAGCTCCTTCTCCCCATTAAAACTGCCGTCGGCGGTGCCGTTGATAATCCGCGCCTCATAGAGTGCCTTGACCGCCGGCTGATACTCCTGGGGAATGGAGTACCAGTCGGTCAAATCGGTCTCCGCCTGGCGGCTGCTTCCGCCCCAGCCCCAGCCGTAGTCCCAGTCGTCATACCCGCTCTCCTCCTGGGGCATGAGCTGGTAGAGGAGCTGGGCGGCCTCCTGCCGGTTGATGGGCTGATTCAGGGTGTCCAGGCGGACGCTCTGGGCGGCACTCCCAGTGAGAAGCCCCTCCTGCACCGCCGCATAGTAGCCCTGGTGGTCCCAGCTTGTCCCCGCTGGAGCGGCCTCATAGTCGGCGCGGTAGAAGGTTCGGCCCAGCATGGTGAGGTACTGGCCCCAAGTCAGAACGCCGCTGGGGTCCATTCCGCCGCCGGGCACACCGGAGAGGATACCCAGCGATTTGGCCCGGTCCATATCCTGATAGGCCCAGTGGCTCTCGCTCAAGTCGGGATAGCTGGCGGCCGCGGCCAGCGGTGCGGCTACCGCGGTGAACAGTGTAACTCCTGCCAAAGCTGCTGTGAACTTTTTCATAAACAAGTGCTCCCTTCTCTCTACTTCTTGAAAAGCATATCACAATTTTGCTACCATGGCACAAAGAATTCCAAACAGGAGGCAAATTTTCATGCAGAGCCCAAAGATTCTTCTGCTGGATGTGGATGGAACTCTGGTGGATTACGCCGGAAAAATCCCCCCTTCGGCGGCAGAGGCAATTGTCAAAGCCAACACCACCTCCCACAGCCTGGATGGAAAACACGGTTGACAGTCCGCTATTCTTTCCGAAAACTGTCTGGTCTCAAAACGCAACTTTGCCGGTGTGGAAAACGCCGCCTCCCGGTTTTCCACTTTTCCACATTGTCAACCGAGTTTTCAACATCTTGCGGTTTACAAAGTTTATGCACTCTAAATACTGCGCTGTTTCGACCGTTTTCTTCCATTTTAAGAAGGTTATGTACAGCATCTACACAGACTTTTCCACCACCCCCGGTGGAAACAGAGCGTATTCCACTCTTTTCTTGTCTGCGCCAATTTGACAAGGGCCTCCTTCCTTTTCCGGCGCTGTATGTCACCCCCTTTCCCTTTTTTAGTCCCAGAGGAGTGGCCTGCGGTTTTATCTCAGGGCACATTTTTTGCGTCCATGCAAGCGGCACTCATCAGTGCATAAAAACAGGCATGGCTGAATACAGCCATGCCTGTTTGAGCAGGATATGCGCATCTTCCAACCGCTCTCCGGCTATCCCGCAGAGCTTTGGATGCGCTTTCCTCAGTTCTTGCAGTTGCTGGCGCCCAGCTGGAACGAGGCGCACTCAGTGGACGCGCAGGACTTGGCGTTGCTCTCGCAGCAGCCCACCCGGATCTCGTTCAGGGTGCAGTAGTCCTGGGCGCAGTGGTGAGAGCAGTTGCTGACGGAGCACTTGATGCTGTGATTGGGGTTCTGATTCAGATTCATGTTCATGGGAACAGGCCTCCTTATCCGGTGATGGTCCTAGTATGGCCCGTTTCGCAGGAAACATACCTACTTTCCTGCCGCTGGCAGCAATTCCTCCGACAGCATCCGGTATTCCTCTGCCCCGTGCCTCAGGCCCTCCAGCTCCTCTGGCCGCAGCGGGCGGACCACTTTGCCGGGCGTTCCCATTACCAGACTGCCGTCGGGGATGACGGCATTTTGAGTCACCAGCGCCCCGGCGGCTACCATACAGTTTTTTCCAATTTGACAGCCGTTGAGCAAAATCGCCCCCATGCCGATGGTGCTGCCATCGCCCACCGTGCAGCCGTGGAGGACGGCGGCGTGTCCCACCGTCACATCCTCCCCCAGCACCAGAGGAAAGCCCTCGTCACAGTGGAGCACACAGTTATCCTGGATGTTGGTCCCGGCGCCAATGTCAATGGTGGAGCAGTCGCCCCGCAGCACCGCGCCATACCAGATATTCGCTCTGGCCCCCACCTTCACCGCGCCCACCAGCACAGCGCTGTCCGCCAGCCGGGCGTCGGGGTGCAGAGACGGTGTCTGTCCACGAAAGGATTGAAGCATAGACGGTCCCCCTTCTTTTGGAGCGGACGCGGTTTTCCGCGCCGCTGATGAGATTGTATCCATTATACTGGTCTGCGGGAAGGCCGTCAAATCCCACCGCCCCGCTGCATACACTGAAGGTATCACAACTTTGGAGGGGATTACCTTGGATTTGAAACACGGAAAAATCACGGTGGGGGAACTGCTGGACGACCCCCGCTCCCGCTCGGTGCTGCAAAAGCGCTTTCCCGCCGCTCTGCGCCACCCGCTGACGGGCGCCTCCCGCACCGTCACGCTGGACCAGCTGCTGTCGGTGGCGTCCGGGTGGCTGCCCAAACGGAAATTGGATGACGCTCTGGAGGAGCTGCGCCGAATTTAGAGGCTCTGTCTACCCTGACGGAATCCATTCCAAACGATGGAGTCAGATTTGGCAAAAAGAGACGAGAAAAAAACAGAAATTGTCCTTGTCGCGGCCCTGGAAATGTGGTAAGATAATTTGAAAAAAATACGACAAGGAATGGAGAAGATGGGCATGCGGCATCTGATCGATTTTGGAGATCTGTCTCGGGCGGAGTGGGAAGCACTGTATCAGCGCACCAATGCTATTATTGACCACCCCGCCGATTTTATGGACGCCTGCAAGGGGCGTGTAGCCTCCACCCTATTCTTTGAGCCCTCCACCCGGACAAACTTTTCCTTCCAGACCGCCATGCTGCGGGTGGGCGGTACGGTGTTCGGCTTTGCTGACCCCAACTCCTCCTCGGTGGCCAAGGGCGAGTGCCTGAAGGACACCATCAAGATGGTCTCCGGCTACGCCGACGTAGTGGTCATGCGCAACCCCCGGGAGGGCGCGGCCAAGGCCGCTTCTCTCTACTCCGACGTGCCGGTCATCAACGCCGGCGACGGCGGCCACATGCACCCCACACAGACCACCACCGATTTAACCACCATCACCCGGATGTTGGGCGGGGTGGACGGCATCTCCATCGGCCTGTGCGGCGATTTGAAGAATGGCCGCACCGTCCACTCTCTCATCAAGGCGCTGGCTAAATTTGACAATGTGAAGTTTTACCTCATCTCCCCCCGTGAGCTGGCGGTGCCCGACTATATCCGCTCCTTTATGAAGGAGCACGGGCTGTGGAGCGTGGAAGTCACCGGTCTGGAGAATGTCATTCCCCAGCTGGACGTGCTCTATATGACCCGTATCCAGCGGGAGCGCTTTGTGGACCCCCTGGAGTATGAGCGCAATAAGGGCATTTACGTCCTCACCCGCCGGAAGCTGGAGCGCGCCCGCAAGAACATGCTGGTCATGCACCCCCTGCCCCGTGTGGACGAAATTGCCCTGGACGTGGACGATGACCCCCGGGCGGCTTACTTTGAGCAGGCCCGGTACGGCATGTTCTCCCGTATGGCGCTGCTCACCGATTTGGCCAACCAGCCCCGTCAGAAGCCAGAGCCGGTGCCCATCGGCACCACACCGCTGTGCTCCAACCCCCGGTGTATCACCCAGACCGACCACTACCTGCCCCCCCTCACCAAGCTCAACGGCGGGGTGGAGTGCTGCGCCTACTGCGACGCAGCCCTGCAAAAGTAATGACAGCACCCCCGGCCAGACCAGGCCGGGGGTGTTTTGCGCTCGCCGCGCAGGCGTCCTACCCGGACAGGGCACCGCTTTCTTTGCCAAAGAAAGCGGTGGGAAAGAAAGCGCAGAGGGGGCGCTGCCCCCTCTGCACTCCCCCCAATGCGCAACCGGGCTAAATTTCTGCTGCGGTAGGATTGCGCCAGCCTGGTGCCATTTGAACCAAGCTTTCTGCCTATGCGGAAAGCGTTGTACTGCGGTGCAAGACAGGTAACACTTATATCCGACTTGGTGCCACAGAACAAGCCAAAGTTAGCACCCACAAATGGGGCGGCCCCCTAAAAAGGCCGCCCTTTTGGAGGGGAGTGGAGAGGGGAACGAGAAGTTCCCCTCTCCGCCTTTTCTTTCCCCGGTTTCTTTTCCGCGAAAAGAAATCGGGCGCTACCCGCGCA
>DXDX01000056.1 GCA_019115265.1 Candidatus Flavonifractor merdigallinarum
GGCCGCCCTTTTGGAGGGGAGTGGAGAGGGGAACGAGAAGTTCCCCTCTCCGCCTTTTCTTTCCCCGGTTTCTTTTCCGCGAAAAGAAATCGGGCGCCACCCGCGTAGGGTGCCCGCGCGGCGAGCGCAAACATGGTCAGGATGTACCCTCAATGGGCTCCAGAGTAATTCCGGTGTAGTACCACTCCAGAATCTCCTCATAGGTCTTGCCCTCTTTGGCCAGGGCGTTGGCGCCATACTGGCTCATTCCCACTCCATGCCCATAGCCGGTGACCGAGAACGTGATCTCCTCCCCGGAGACAGACACGGTAAAATTCACCGAGCGCAGGGAGAAGAGGGTGCGCATCTCCGTCCCCTTCACCGTGACGCCCCCTACCACGATGGTACTGACTCCACCGCCGGAGTTGGTCTCCACGGTACCAAACCAAGTGGAGGCGTCCCCGTCCAGCTGTGCCTCCGGGTGGGCGGCGAGGAAGGTGTCCCGGAACTCCTGGGTGGTAACCGTGACGGTGGAGCGCCAGTTGGGCACTTCCTCCCCCTCGGGGGACTCCACACTGGTGAGATAGGGCACCGAGTTGCCCCATACCTCCACCGCGTCCACCGTCCGCCCGGCGGCGGAGGAGAAGAATACCGCGTCAATGAGGGCCCCGTTGTAGCGGGCCACCACGCCGTCTGTCCCGGAGACGGCGTTTTTGATTTTTGCTGTATAGTAGTCTGCCTTGTCACCCCAGTTGGAGGCGGCGGATTCCGGGGTGATGTAGGCCTGACAGCAGGTGTAGTCGGTACACACTGCGGCGTCTGGGTGGGCCGCCGGAGGGCTGGCCATCCGCCGCATGGCATAGGTCCGGGCGGCCACAGCCTGGGCCTTCAGGGCCTCTTCCTCAAAGGAGGCGGGCATCTCGGCGGCCACCACCCGCCACAGATAGTCCCCCAGGGCGAGGGTCTGGGTGGTGCCGTCGCTCTGGCGGACGGTGATGGTGGTCTCCGTGTCCAGCACGCCGGAGGGAGCGGGGGTGAGGACGGGGATCTCCTCCTCTTCCGGTGTGTCCTCTGAGGAGTTCCCCCGGAACACCAGCAGAGGAATGAGGAAGAGGAGCAGCAGCAGGATGAGGGCGGTGGCCGCCACTTGTTTCATAAGTACCTCCCTTGAATTTGCAAGCCAATAACTGGAATAATGCAGAATGGAGCAAGAATCGCGTCCACTCTCACAAAGCCAATAGAGTGCATATGTGCTGGATTTGTATGCAATTTCTGTTGACGGAATTTTCAGATATATGGTAAAATAAAGCTACGATTGCTGAAAGAAGGAGCGGAAGAACATGCACGAGAGTCCCAATTCCAATGCAGATTTCTTTGAGAGTCTATGCGCGGAATACCAGAAGCATAACCACATTGATCCGGCGTGCTATGAGCACTACCGGGTCAAGCGGGGTCTGCGCAACGCTGACGGCACCGGCGTACTGGCCGGAGTGACCCAGATCGGCAATGTCCTGGGCTACTATGTGCAGGACGGCGAACGCTACCCCATGGACGGCAAGCTCATCTACCGGGGCATTGATGTGGAGGAGCTCATCAACGGCTTTGTGAACGAGGGCCGCTTTGGGTTTGAGGAGACAGCCTATCTGCTCCTCTTCGGCGTACTCCCCACCCGCACCCAGCTGGAGAATTTTGACCGCATTTTGTCGGAGAACCACACCCTGCCCAAGATGTTCACCGAGGATATGATCATCAAGGCCCCCAGCCCCGATGTGATGAACAAGCTGGCCCGTTCGGTGCTGGCCCTCTATTCCTACGATGAGAACCCCGAGGGCCCCTCTCTGGCCAATCAGCTGCGCCAGGCGGTGCAGCTCATCGCCCGTGTGCCGGTAATTGTGGCCCACGCCTTCGCGGTCAAGCGCCACTACTATAACGACGAGTCCCTCTACCTCCATCGCCCCCAGCCGGGGCTCAGTGTGGCGCAGAACTTCCTCTACTCGGTGCGCCACGACAACCAGTTTACCGACCAGGAGGCCAAGCTTCTGGACTTGTGCCTGGTGCTCCACGCCGAGCACGGCGGCGGTAACAACTCCGCCTTCGCCTGCCGGGTGCTCTCCTCCTCCGGGACGGACATTTACTCCTCCATCGCCGCCGCTGTGGGCTCACTGAAGGGTCCCCGCCACGGCGGAGCCAACAAGAAAGTGGTGGAGATGTTCCACCACATTGAGGAGGAGGTCAAGGACTGGAAGGATGATGAGGAGGTGCGGGCCTACCTGGGCAAGCTCCTGCGCAAGGAGGCGGGGGACCGCTCCGGCCTTATCTACGGGATGGGTCACGCCATCTACACCCTCTCCGACCCCCGCGCGGTGCTCCTCAAGCGCTTTGCCCGCAAGCTGGCGGAGACCAAGGGCATGGTGGAGCAGTTTGACCTGCTGGAGTCGGTGGAGCGCCTCACCCCCGGTGTGCTGGCCGATGTGAAGAACGAGAAAAAGGTGGTCTGCGCCAACATCGACCTGTACTCCGGCTTTGTCTATCAGATGATGGGCATTCCCGAGGAGCTGTACACCCCCCTCTTCGCGGTGGCCCGTATGGTGGGCTGGTGCGCCCACCGGATGGAGGAGGTCACCTCCCCCGCCAACCGTATCATCCGCCCCGCCTACAAGGCGGTGGCGCCCATGCGCACCTTTGTGCCCCTGGACCAGCGCTGAATATAGTCAAAAAATGGCTTGGATTTGCCGCCCCGGACGGGACTTCCTGTCTGGGGCGGCATTTCTTGCTACTGGGCCGCAATGCGCTCAGCCAAGTCGCTCAGATACTCCCAGCGCTCCATTTTTTCCTCCAGGGTCTGTTCCAGACGCCCCTCTTCCTCCTGGAGGGTCTGGAGGGCGAGGTAGTCGCTGCCGCACTGGCTCTGGCTGGCGCGGTTGGCGGCGAGCTGCTCCTCTAGGGCGGCAATCTCGTCCTCAATGGTCTCATACTCTCGCTGCTCCTTGTAGCTGAATTTCAGCTTCTGAGGCGATGTGGAGCGGGGCGTCTCCTTCTTCTCCGCCGGGCGCTGGGCCTTTTTCTCCTCTTTCCGGCGCTGGGCGAGGGCCTCCAGATAGTCGGTGTACCCGCCGGCGTAGGGGGTGACCTGCCCGTTCCCCTCCACCACAAAAATGCGGGCGGCCACCTTGTCCAGAAAATAGCGGTCGTGGGACACCGCCACCACCGCGCCCTGGAAGGTTTCCAGATAGTCCTCCAGAATGGTGAGGGTTTCAATGTCCAAATCGTTGGTGGGCTCGTCCAGCAGCAGGATATTGGGGGCGGCGGCCAGAATGGACAGGAGGAAGAGCCGCCGCTTTTCTCCGCCGGAGAGCTTGCCAATGGGGCTCCACTGGACATCCGCCGGGAAGAGAAACTGCTCCAGGAGCTGGCTGGCGGTGAGCACCCCGTCGGGAGTCTCAATGCGCTCCCCAATCTCCTTCACATAGTCAATGACCCGGATATTCGGGTCCATGGGCGGGTTTTCCTGGGAAAAGTAACCGATTTTCACCGTCTCCCCCACCAGAACCTCCCCGGCGTCCGGGGCCAGCCGCCCAGCGATGAGGTTGAGCAGGGTGGATTTGCCCGAGCCGTTTACCCCCACAATGCCAATACGGTCATCCCGCAGCAGCATACAGCTGAAATCCCGCAGCACCATGCGGCCCTCAAAGGCCTTGGACACTCCCCGCAGCTCAATGGTCTTTTTTCCTAGGCGGCTGGACAGGGAGGAGAGCTCCAGTGTGGCGCGCTGGGCGGGGCCGGTCTGATTTTTCAGCGCCTCATACCGCTCCAGACGCTCCCGGCTCTTGGTGCCGCGCGCTTTGGGGCCCTGCATGACCCACTGGTACTCCCGGCGCAGAATGGACTGCCGCTTGCGCTCGCTGGCCTTGGCGGACTCCTCCCGCTCCGCCTTGCGGCGGAGAAAGTCCTCATAGCTGCCCTCGTAGAAGTAGAGCTGGCCCCCGTCCACCTCCGCGATGCGGTTGGTGACCCGTTCCAGGAAATAGCGGTCGTGCGTAATCATCACAAGGCCGCCGGAAAAGCGCTGGAGCCACTCCTCCAGCCAGGTGATCATCTCACTGTCCAGGTGGTTGGTGGGCTCGTCCAGAATGAGTACATCACAGGGCCGGGCCAGGGCCGCCGCCAGGGCCACCCGCTTTTTCTGGCCGCCGGAGAGCTCCTCCACCATCTGGTCAAAGCGGGTGATCCCCAGACGGGTGAGGATGGTCTTGGCCTCGTACTCGGCCAGCGCCCGGGCATCCGAGGAGAGGCCCAGCAGCACCTGCTCCAGCACGGTGACGCCGGGGGCAAAGGAGGGATTCTGGGGCAGGTACTCCAGGCGCACATTGGGGAAGCGGGTGACCTCACCGGTCTCCGGCTCCTCCGCGCCGGCCAGCAGGCGCAGCAGGGTGGATTTGCCCGCGCCGTTGACGCCGACCACCCCGTACAGCTCCCCCGCCTCCAGGTACAAGGACACATGGTCCAGCAGGACCCGGGTCCCATACGTTTTTGTAATGGATTGGGCGGATAACAGCATATAGATGCTCCTTTTTACAAATCAGAACTCCCAATAGTATACACGAAGCGGGCGCAAAAGGCAATCAGGAGGCCCCCTCCCCTACCCCATCCAATCCCGCCACTCCTCTGCAAAGAGGTTGTCCTTGAGGCATACAAAGTGGAAGGCCCCGCTGAGGGGCTCCCCCTCCAAATCAAAGCGGACCAGCGTTCCCTCCGCCAGTTCCCGCTCCACCACCGGGGCATAGAGGAAGGACACCCCCAGCCCGTGAGCCGCCAGGGTTTTGAGGGTGGAGAAGTCGCTCAGCTCGGTCACCCGGGCAAAGCTCTCCAGGCTGCGGTGATTCCGCATGAGGACGGCCTCCAGAATGGCCCGTGTACCGGAGCCCGCTTCCCGCAGGAGCAGCCGCTCCCCGGCCAGCTCGTCCAGGGACACTGCCCGCCCAGCCAGCGGATGATTGGGGGCGCACACGCCGAAGAAGGCCTCCCGCCGGAGCAGGGTGGACTGGTACTTCTCCCGGTCGAAAAAGCCCTCCACCAGCGCAAAGTCCAGCTTCCCCTCTTCCAGAGCATTTAAGAGGAACTGGGTATTTTCCACCATCAGGGAGAAGGCGGCGTCGGGGTGCTGGCGGAGAAAGCGCTCCACCAGCGGGGCGATGACAAATTCCCCGATGGTCTTGGTGGCCCCCACCCGCAGAGAGACCGGGGCGGCGGCAGAGAGGGCCGCCTCGATTTTCTGGCTGTTGTAGGCTAGCGAGCGGGCCAGCTCCCGCAGTTTCTCCCCCTTGGGGGTGAGGGACAGGGTTTTGCCCTGATAGGAGAAGAGGCGGCAGCCATAGTGCTCCTCCAGGGCGCGGATCTGGTGGGTGACGGCGGGCTGTGTGATACACAGCCGCTCTGCCGCCCGGGTGTAGTTCATGGTCTGGCACAACGTCAGGAAGGTGTGGAGGCGGGAATCCAGCATGACACTCATCCATTCTGAAAAATAATAGATAAATAAAAATTTATCATTTTATTTTATCGTAAAAGGGAGGTATAATCAAGGAGAATTCTGGAATAAGAGAGGGATCTTCCATGCACTCGGTCAAAGAAAAACTCCCCGGCCTGCTCCTCTGCCTGGTCATCGCCCTGCCCTGCTGGTATCTGGGCAAACTCTTCCCCGTCATCGGCGGCCCGGTGTTCGCCATTCTGGCGGGCATGGTCATTACCCTGATTCTCACGGATAAGAGCCATGTGCAGGCGGGCATTGCCTACACCTCCAAAAAAATCCTCCAGTACGCTGTGATTCTCCTGGGTTTTGGCCTCAATCTGTCGGAGATTGCCAAGGTGGGCGCCCAGTCCCTGCCCATCATCTGCTCCACCATCGCCACCTCCCTGATTATCTCCTTTGTGCTCTACAAGCTGATGAAGATGCCCGCCAATATCTCCACCCTGGTGGGGGTGGGCTCCTCCATCTGCGGTGGTTCGGCCATCGCGGCCACTGCCCCGGTCATCGGGGCGGACGACGAGGAGATCGCCCAGGCGATTTCGGTCATTTTCCTCTTTAACGTACTGGCTGCCCTGATTTTCCCCACCTTTGGCGGGGCCATTGGCCTGAGCAATGAGGGCTTTGGACTCTTTGCCGGTACTGCTGTCAATGACACCTCCTCCGTCACCGCTGCCGCCTCCACCTGGGACACCCTCCACGGCACCAACGGCGCGGTGCTGGAGTACGCCACCATTGTCAAGCTCACCCGCACACTGGCCATTATCCCCATTACCCTCTTCCTGGCCTTCTGGCGCACCTGGCAGGTGAAAAAGGGGGGCAACACCTCCAGTGGCACCTTCTCCCTCAAAAAGATCTTCCCCTTCTTCATTCTCTTCTTTGTGCTGGCCTCCATCATCACCACCGTGGCCACCTCCAACGGTGTGAGCGCCAGTGTGTTCTCTCCCCTGAAGGAGCTCTCCAAGTTCTTTATCATCCTGGCGATGGCGGCTATTGGCCTGAACACCAACATTGTCAAGCTGGTCAAGACCGGCGGCAAGCCCATTTTCATGGGTCTGTGTTGCTGGGTGGGGATTACCGCTGTGAGCCTGGGGATGCAGCATCTGCTGGGTCTGCTGTAAGGCTCTTCTCACGGAAAAGCTGTTTTGCGCTCGCCGCGCGGGCACCCTATGCGGGTGGCACCCGATTTCTTTTCGCGGAAAAGAAACCGGGGAAAGAAAAGGCGGAGAGGGGAACTTCTCGTTCCCCTCTCCACTCCCCTCCAAAAGGACGGCCTTTTTAGGGGGCCGCCCAATAAGGGGTGCTAGATGAT
>DXDX01000007.1 GCA_019115265.1 Candidatus Flavonifractor merdigallinarum
AGGCCGCCCTTTTGGAGGGGAGTGGAGAGGGGAACGAGAAGTTCCCCTCTCCGCCTTTTCTTTCCCCGGTTTCTTTTCCGCGAAAAGAAATCGGGCGCCACCCGCGCAGGGTGCCCGCGCGGCGAGCGCAACCCCTCCCCGGCTTAGCCGGTGACCAAACCCATCAGCACAATTTCGCGCCGGCGGGGATCTTATCGTCCAGCATCACCAGGTTGAGGCGCTCCTCCCCCTGCTCCTTGTGGACGGCGGAGAGCAGCATACCCTGGCTCTCCTGGCCCATCATCTTGCGGGGGGGCAGGTTCACAATGGCAACTAAGGTCTTGCCGATCAGCTCCTCCGGCTGATACCACATGGCGATACCGGAGAGAATCTGTCGGTCGGTGCCAGTGCCATCGTCCAGGGTGAACTTGAGGAGCTTGTTGCTCTTCTTCACCTTCTGGCAGTCCTTCACCTTTACCACACGCAAATCATTTTTGCAGAAGGTGTCAAAGTCCACCGGCTCCTCCAGCAGAGGCTCTGTCTCCAGAGCGGGCAGCTCCGCCTTCTTGGCGGCCTGGGCGGCCTCCTCCAGCTCTTCGAGGGCCTTTTCCACATCCACGCGGGGGAAGAGGTTCTCCCCCTTGGTGACGGGGGCGGTGCCGCTGAGAATGCCCCAGCTTCCGGCGCTCTCCCAGGTCTGGGCCTCGGCGGGGGCGCCAATCTGCGCAAAGAGCTTCTCCATGCTCTCCGGCATAAAGGGGGTGAGGAGAATGCCGCAGATGCGGGTAGCCTCCAGAAGATTGTAGAGCACATGGGCCAGACGGGCGCCGTTTTGCTCCATATCCTTGGCCAGCGCCCAGGGGGCGCACTCGTCAATATACTTGTTGGCCCGCTGGATGACCTGGAACACCTCTTCCAGCGCCTTGTGGGGGGCGAAGGCGTCCATAGCGGCCTCATAGCGTGCCCGCAGGGTGGATGCCTGCTCCTTCAGCTCTCCGTCCGCCGCCGTCGGGGCGGCGCACTCCCGACAGCCCTCGGGCAGAGTGCCGCCGAAGTACTTCTGCACCATGGCGGTGGTGCGGCTGAGGAGGTTGCCCAAATCGTTGGCCAAATCGGTGTTGATGGTCTGGATAAGCAGCTCATTGGAGAAGTTGCCGTCGCTTCCGAAGGGGAAGGTGCGCATGAGGAAGAAGCGCAGGGCGTCCACCCCAAAGTGCTCGGCCAGAATATAGGGGTCTACCACATTGCCCTTGCTCTTGCTCATCTTGCCTCCGTCCAGCAGCAGCCAGCCGTGGCCAAACACATGCTTGGGCAGGGGCTCGCCCAGGCTCATGAGCATAGCGGGCCAGATGATGGAGTGGAAGCGCACAATCTCCTTGCCCACAATGTGGACATCGCAGGGCCAGTACTTCTCATAGTCATGATACCGGTCATTCATATAGCCCAGGGCGGTAATGTAGTTGGACAGGGCGTCCACCCACACATACACCACATGGCCGGGGTCAAAGTCCACCGGAATGCCCCAGGTAAAGGAAGTGCGGGAGACGCACAAATCCTCCAGGCCGGGCTTGATGAAGTTGTTCACCATCTCATTGACCCGGCTGCGGGGCTGCAAAAAGTCGGTGTTCTCCAGCAGATCCTGCACCTTGTCGGCGTACTTGGACAGGCGGAAGAAGTAGGCCTCCTCCTCCGCGTCCTGCACCTCCCGGCCGCAGTCGGGGCACTTGCCGTCCACCAGCTGGCTCTCCGTCCAGAAGGACTCACAGGGCTTGCAGTACTTGCCCTTGTAGGTGCCCTTGTAGATGTCGCCGTTGTCGTACATCTTCTTGAAAATCTTCTGGATGGCGGAGACATGGTAGTCGTCGGTGGTGCGGATGAAGCGGTCGTTGGAGATGTTCATCAGCTTCCACAGATCCAGCACGCCCCGCTCGCCGGTGACAATGCGGTCCACAAACTCCTTGGGGGTGACGCCGGCCTCCTTGGCCTTGTCCTCAATCTTCTGACCGTGCTCGTCAGTGCCGGTGAGGAACATCACATCATACCCCTGCAAGCGCCGGTAGCGGGCCAGGGCGTCGGTGGCCACAGTACAGTAAGTGTGGCCGATGTGGAGCTTGTCCGAGGGGTAGTAGATGGGCGTGGTAATATAATATTTTTTACTCATGGGGCGGTTCCTCCATTCTTCCTTCTTCGGTGCTCACGTCCTCCTGGGCCTGGGGCATTCGCGGGCCCAGGGGATGGCCCAGCGCGGCGGGCAGCAGGGCGCACACACACCCGCCGTACCGCAGCAGCTCCGCCGCCGTATGGCCGTCCGCCAGCGTGACCAGCGCGAAATACACCCCGCACAGGGCGAAGAAGCGGGTTTTGCCGGGACGGCGCCGCTCAAATGCGGAGCCGGCCAGATAGTAGAAGGCCAGCAGGGCGCAGATAATGGCCAGCAGCTCATAGAGGTAATCCTGCACCACCGGGTCGGAGGCCCGGACCTGGTAGGCCGCAATCAGCCAGACACAGCAGGTGTAGGCGGGGACCAGGACAGTACCGCTGAACCGGCTCACCCCGGAACCGCGGAAGCACGCCTTGCCCACCGACAGAAGGCTCACCCCGCTGCCCAGACACAGCACCGCCAGAATGGCGGGCAGCAGCATGGCCAGCATAGGATTTCCCCCCTGTCCCTGGGCATACAGAGAGGCGGCCTCCCGGAAGCGGCTCCCAAAGGTCAGGCACTCCAGCGCCGCCGAGCCCAGCCACAAAAAGGCCCCCAGAACGGTGAGGGTGAGGGCGGGGGTGTTGCCCTGTAACCCCTCCTCGCTGTCGCCCCGGAGGGCGAAAGAGAGAACCAGAAAGAGCAGCACCACCGCCGCCGACAGCACCCAAAGGGCGATGGTGGCGGACATTCCGGGGATGGACAGGCCAGTGTCCGGCTCAAAGGCGGTAGCCAGCTCCCACCGCCGCAGGAACAGCCCCACCACCCCCAGCGCTCCAGCGGAGAGGGGCAGAAAGATCTTGTGTCGCATGAATCAGCATCCTTTCCCATTGGGAATGGTACATTTCTTTATTATACCACAGGCACGTCAAAATAGCATACGCTTTTCTGCACCGTGCCGGTGGACCCGGGCCGCTTAGCCCTCCCGCTGGGCCTCCAGATACTCGTCATAGGTCATCTTCCGGTCAATGAGCTTCCCGTCGGCGGTGAAGTCAAAGATGCGGTTGGCCACGGTCTGGACCATCTGATGGTCGTGGGAGGAGAAGAGGACGTTGCACTTCACCGCCTCCAGGCCGTTGTTGACCGCGGTGATGGACTCCAAATCCAGGTGGTTGGTGGGCTGGTCCAGCAGGAGCACATTGGCCCCGGAGAGCATCATGCGGGAGAGCATGCACCGCACCTTCTCGCCGCCGGAGAGAACCTTGACGCTCTTGTACACGTCGTCCCCGGAGAAGAGCATCCGGCCCAAAAAGCCCCGCAAATAGCTCTCGTGGGGGTCGGGGGAGAACTCCCGCAGCCACTCCACCAGATTTTCGTCGTGCCCCTCAAAGAAGGCGGTGTTGTCCTTGGGGAAGTAGGAAAAGGTGGCAGTCTGGCCCCACTTCACAGTGCCCTCGTCGGGCTCCATCTCGCCGGTGAGGATTTTGAAGAGGGCGGTGTGGGCGTTCTCGTTGTCGCCCACAAAGGCGATTTTGTCCCCGTGGCCCACAATAAAGGACACCTTGTCCAGCACCTTCACGCCGTCAATGGTCTTAGACACGTCGGTGACAAAGAGGATATCCTTGCCCACCTCCCGCTCGGGGGAGAAGGACACCCAGGGATAGCGGCGGGAGGAGGCGGGCATCTCCTCCACGGTAAGCTTGTCCAGCAGCTTGCGCCGGGCGGTAGCCTGCTTGCTCTTGGACTTGTTGGCGGAGAAGCGGGAGATAAACTCCTGCAATTCCTTGATCTTCTCCTCGTTGCGCTTGTTCTGGTTCTTGATAAGGGACTGCACCAGCTGGGAGGACTCATACCAGAAGTCGTAGTTGCCCACATACATCTTGATCTTGTTGTAGTCGATGTCCACAATGTGGGTACAGATGGTGTTGAGGAAGTGGCGGTCGTGGGACACCACAATGACGGTGCCGGGGAAGTCCAGCAGGAAGTCCTCCAGCCAGTTTACCGCGTTGATGTCCAGGTTGTTGGTGGGCTCGTCCAGCAGCAGAATGTCGGGGTTGCCGAAGAGGGCCTGGGCCAGCAGCACCTTCACCTTCAGGCGGGCGTCCAGCGTGGCCATATCGTTGTAGTGGAGCTCGGTGCCAATCCCCAGACCCTGGAGAATCCGGGAGGCGTCGCTCTCCGCCTCCCAGCCGCCCAGCTCGCTGTACTCCTCCTCCAGCTCACAGGCCTTGATGCCGTCCTCCTCGGTCATCTCCTCCTTGGCGTAGAGGGCCTCCTTCTCCTTGCCGATGTCGTAGAGGCGCTGGTTGCCCATGATGACGGTGTCCATCACGTTGTAGGCATCGTAGGCGTTCTGGTTCTGCTTCAACACCGACATGCGGGTCTTGGGCAGAATGGAGACCTCGCCCTTGGTGGGCTCCAAATCGCCGGAGAGAATTTTCAGGAAGGTGGACTTGCCGGCGCCGTTGGCCCCGATGATGCCGTAGCAGTTGCCCTTGGTGAACTGAAGGTCCACATGGCTGAAGAGGGCCTGGCCGCTGTATTGTAAAGTCAAATCCGAAACGGTGATCATGCGTCTGCTCCTTTTCTTTTGAAAACAATTCAGAATCTCACCTATAATATCACAGTCCATTGGAAAATGGTAGTGCAAAAATGGAGAAATCGCCCCCTCTGGCACCGCTGGAAAAAGTCTGATAGAATAAAGAAGTATTCATGCAAGGAGGAAAGGCCATGTCGCTTCTCATCTGTCCCCTGTGCGCTGCCCCCCTCAGCCGGGGGGAGCGCTCCTACACCTGTCCCAACGGCCACAGCTTTGATCTGGCCCGGGAGGGGTATGTCCACCTGCTGCCCCCCAACCGCAAGCACTCCAAAGACCCCGGCGATGACAAGGGGATGGTGGCCGCCCGCAGCCGCTTTTTGTCCGCCGGCTACTATGGGCACCTCTGTGCCGCCCTCCAGGCTCTGGCCTGCCGGTACGCCCCGGCGGATGAGGCGGTGCTGGTGGACTCGGGCTGCGGGGAGGGGTACTACACCGCCGGAGTGGCCGCCGCCCTGCGGGAGAGCGGCCGCCAGGTCCAGGGCGCTGGGGTGGACATCTCCAAATTCGCCCTGCGCCGGGCGGCCAAGCGGGACCGGGCGCTGGAGTTTGCGGTGGGCTCGGCCTACCACCTGCCGGTGGCCAGCCAGTGCGCCCACCTGCTGCTCAACTGCTTTTCCCCCATGGCCCCGGCGGAGTTTGCCCGGGTACTCCAGCCGGGCGGGGTGCTCCTCTATGTGGTTCCCGCTCCCCGGCACCTGTGGGAGCTGAAAGAGGTGCTCTACCGCACCCCCTACTTAAACCCCGACGAGGCCATCCCCTATGAGGGCTTTACCCCGCTGGAGGTGCTCCCGGTGGAGCAGTCGGTGACCATCACCGGCCAGGAGGATTTGATGGCCCTCTTCCAGATGACCCCCTATGTGTGGAACACCCCCAAAGAGGGCGTGGAGCGTCTGGAAACCCTCTCCGCCCTCACCGTCACCGCCGCCTTCCGCGTCCACGTCTTTCGCCGGGCATAGGGACAACCGCTCCCCGCATAGGCTTTGCCTGGAGGTGAATGCCCATGTCCCGTCTGCTCGCCCTGTCCCGTTTTCGTGACGCGGTGCTGGGTCTGGCCCTTCTGTGCGCCGCCGCCGCGCTGATGCTCTGGCCTCAGGAGGCCATGTCGGCGGCCCGGGACGGGCTGACCCTGTGCGCCAATGTGATTATCCCCTCCCTCTTCCCCTTCTTTGTGCTGTCCTCCCTGGTGGTGGAGCTGGGGCTGGCGGGCTATCTGGGGCGGCTTCTGGAGGGGGTGATGCGCCCTCTCTTCCGGGTGGGCGGCCCCTGCGCGTCGGCGGTGGCTCTGGGCTTTATCGGCGGCTATCCAGTGGGAGCCCGCACCGCTCTGAGCCTCTACCAAAAGGGGATGTGTACCCGCACTGAGGCCCAGCGCCTGCTGGCCTTCTGCAACAACTCCGGCCCCGCCTTTATTCTGGGCGTGGTGGGGACGGGGGTCTTTGCCAGCAGCCGGGCGGGGGTGCTCATCTATCTAGCCCACGCCGCCGCCTCGGTGTGCGTGGGACTGCTCTTCCGCTTCTATGGCCGGGAGAAGGGCGGCAAAGAGGGCCACCCGCCCCCCTGTATCCGCACCACCTCTTTCCCCGCCGCCTTTACCACCGCGGTGCGGGACTCCTTCCTCTCTACCCTGAACATCTGCGCCTTTGTGGTGTTTTTTATGGTGGTCATTCGGATGCTCACCCTGTCGGGACTCCTCACCGGCCTGGCCGATGTGCTGGGGGAGCTGCTGGCCCCTCTGGGTCTGAACGCCATGTGGGCCCGCCGCCTGCTCACCGGCGTGCTGGAGCTCACCTCCGGTGTGTCAAGCCTCACCGGGGAGGGCAGTCTCACCGGGCGTCTGTCCATGGCCGCCTTTCTGTTGGGTTGGGCTGGGCTGTCCGTCCACTGTCAGGTGCTCTCCTTTTTGGGGGAGAGCGACCTCTCCCCCAGAACTTACCTTATTGGGAAATTCCTCCACGGCACCCTCTCCGCCCTCTTCACCGCCGCATTGGCCCGGGTGTTTCCTCTGGGCGCGCCGGTGTCCGCCCTTCTGGCCCAGCAGGTGGATGACCTGGCCGCGCTGGATTTCTCCACCGCTCTCTCCCTGTCCACCGTGGCGGCGTGGATGACCTTTTTGGTCTTTCTCCTCCTCTCCGCCGCAGCAATTGGAAAAAATGCTGGTCACTCCCGCCGGGGTATGCTATAATAAGGGGTACGTTATCCCCTCAAAATACACCATTATGTTGGGCATTGGCCCCGGAAGGCAGGTCCTGACACACCATGTTGTTCAAAAAAGACATTGAGCCCCGGTGCGCCTACTGCGCCCACGGCGCCCGGCTGGAGGGGGACTCCATCCTCTGCCGGAAAAAAGGGGTGGTACAGGCGGGGGAGTCCTGCCGCTCGTTCAAGTACGACCCTCTGCTCCGCGTTCCGCCCCGACCGGCGGTGCTGGATTTCAGCCGTCTGGACGATGAGGACTTCTCCCTGTAAACCCAAAAAACAGAGCAAATCCCCGGAAGTCACGTTTGAAGTGACCTCCGGGGATTTTTTCTCAGTCGCGCTCGGCCTTGAGAATGGCGCCGCTCACCGCGTCGATTTCATACTCATACTCCACGCCATTGCGTTTGAATTCCACCTGGTAGTGGAGCACTCCGTCGTCGTCATCCAGCTCCGACTTGCGCTCCACCACCTGGCCGGCGGAGAGGCCGGCGTGCTGCAATGCAATCGACTCCGCCTGGGCGGCGGTGATGGTCTGGAGATTCGGGCTTCCGACCCGCTCCGACTTCCAGATGGCGCCGGTATAGGCGTCCACCTCATAGTCGTACCGGGCTCCTCCACAGAGGAATTCCAGCTCATAGAAAGTCCGCCCGTCATCCTGGTCCAGCTTCACCTTGTTGAAGGTGACATTCGCCCCGTTGAGCCCCGCATGGGACAGGGCCGCGCTCTTGGCCGCCTCCTCACTGAGAAGGGAGCTCTGAGTTCCGCTGGACGGAGTGGTGGGCTGGACAGCGGGCACGGCGGTGCTGGGCTGCGCCGCCGGGACTGTGGACTGCGCCGCCGGTGTGCTGGTCACAGTCCCCGCAGGTGTCTGTGTGGGCAGGGACCCATCGGGCGCCGGAGAAGTGACCGGCGCGGTCACCACATGTCCACCGCCGCCCCAGTTCTCCAGCACATCCTCCAGAGAATCCCGGGCATCCTCCAGCACCTCCCGGTTATACTGCCAGTCGCCGCCGTCCACCGCCAGCGGCACATCTCCGTTGGACAGGTATCCGGCATTGGCCATAGACCAGCCCAGGCGCTCCACCGCGTCGTCCAGGTCTTCCCCCTCCAGCGATAGCCCGGTCAGAAGGACCTCTCCCGCGTCGCTGCGGCCGCTGGCCTCCAGTACCTGTCCAAAGCGGTTGACCGACAGCTCCACATCCGGCCCGTCTCCAACAGACAGGATGGCCGCGGTGCGGTAGCGGAAGAACAGCCACACACACAGCGCCACCAGCAGCAGAGCGCCCAAAATCAGCAGCGGCCGTTTCCACCGCCGGCGGGGCGGGCGCGGCGGCGGGACAATGTGGTCCAGATTCAGAAGCGGGTCCACCGTCACGCGGGACACCTGTTGATAGACATCGGGAACGCTTCGGCCTACCGCCTGACGCAGCAGGTTTTCCACTTCCCGGTCACTCCAGTTTCTGCCCATGGTCACACCTCCTCTTCCGCCAGGGCAGCGCGCAGCTTCCCCAGCGCCCGGTGATAGCGAGAGAGTACGGTGGAGAGGGGCCGCTCCAGCATGGCGGCGATCTCCCGGTGTTTGAGGCCGGATACCGCGTGGAGGAGCACAATTTCTCGCTCCTCCGCGCTCAAAACCCGCATGGCCTGGCGCAGCACAATGGCCGCGTCACTGCGGTCGGTTTCGGGGATGGCCAGCTCTCCCTCCGGCATATCCCCCATCAGCTCTTCCCGCTCCCCTTTCCGCCAGCGGTCCCGCACCAGGTTTTTCACAATAGTGAACACCCAGGCCATGGGCTTTCCGTCCGGTCGGTAGAGATGGGCGGCAGAGCGGATTTTCAAATAGGTGTCCATCATCACATCCTGGGCGTCGTGGTGGTTGCGGGTCAGCGACAGGGCATAGGCGTAGATGGCCCGGTCGGTGGCCTGATAAAACTCAGAGAACGCCCTCTGATCCCCTTGGGCAATCCCCGCCAGCAGGCCCTCACAGTCAGCATCCGCCAACCGCCGTCCCGCCTCACGGGCGCCCTCCATCATAATGATCACAGTCTCCAGCTCCCCCTTTCCCACGTTCAGAAAAACGCAGGGGCGGCATGGCCGCCCCTGCGCTGGTGGCACATGGGACCAGTATAGCAGAAAAAGGTGCCAGATTCAACGAGTTAGTCCCAATCCCGGTCCGCTTCCAGAATGGTGCCGGTGGTGGCGTCGATGGTGTAGTCATACTCCACGCGGCCCTGGCGGAACTCCACCTCATACTCCTGACGGCCGTCGTCCCAGTCCAGCTGGGCCTTGATGAAGGTCACCTGAGAGGCGGAGAGACCGGCATGCTGCAGGGCGATGGACTTGGCCTTCTCAGCGGTGATGGTCTGGCCGCTGGAAGTGGTGGTGGAGGGGGTGTAGTACTCGGCGTCGTAGTCAAAAGAGAGCACCTGGCCGTTGGAGGCGGCGATCTCGTAGTCATACTCCTTGCCGTTGCTGTAGAACTCCACCTCATAGACCCGCCGGCCGTTCTCCCAGTCCTGCTGCACCTTGACGAAGGTAGCGGCGGAGGCGCTCACACCGGCGTGCTTGAGGGCAGCGGACTTGGCCGCCTCTGCACCGATGTCGGTGGTGCTGGTGCTGGTATTGGTGCCAGTGCTGGGAATGACGAAGTTCTCCACATCGAAGTCGCGGCTGCGAATCTGGCCGGTGTAGGCGTCGATGTCGTAGTCGTACTCCTTGTTGCCGCTGTAGAACTCCACCTCATACTCCGGGCGGCCGTTGTCCCAGTCCATCTGCACCCGGATGAAGGACACACCGGAGGCGGTGAGGCCCGCGTCGCTCAGGGCGATTTCCTTGGCCTTGGCCTCCCCGATATAGCTCTGGGTGGTGGTCGTGCCGGTGGTGGTGCCCGTGCCGGTTCCGGTGGTGGTGCCAGTGGTACCGGCTGTGGTCCCGCTGGTGTTGGTGCCAGTGGTGGCAGCGCCGTCGTTCATCTCCACCGTCTGGGTAGCGTTATCCCAGTTGACGCTCATCCCGGACAGCTCGCCCACCGCCCGCACCGGCAGGTAGGTGGAGTTGTTGTAGATGATGGGGTAGACGGGGTTGCCGTTGGCGTCGGTCAGCGCCTGGGCGCTGCCGTTGAGCTCCACGGTGATGTCGGGGCGAAGCTCCGCGGTAATGGAGTGGCGCACCGCGGCGGCACCCGCCACGCTCACGGCCAGAGCTCCAACCACACCAGTCAACACCAAAGTACGCTTCCAATTCTTTTTCATCTCGATCCATCCTTTCTGTGTTCGGAACGCCGGTGAAGTACCGGCTGTTTTTTGTCCTTTCACCCAGATAACGATGGAGCGCTCGATTTTATCGCAGGGCTCAGAAAAAAATTTTAAAAATTTTTTTGACCTCAATCCGGCAGCACTTCGGTGTACAGAAGCACCTGGTACAGGAGGGCTGCCGCCTCCTCCCGAGTGGTCACATCCTGGGGCGCAATGTCCTCCGGCGCATCCCATAGGAGGTTCAGATTGTTGCCCAGATAGCCCTTCTGGCTCATGGACAGCAGCCACACCTCGTCCTGCGCCCAGTCGGAGTACCCCTCCAGACCCGGCTGGACCTCTTCCGGGGCCTCCTTAATCTCCTCATAGAAGGTCAGGTTCAGATACTGGGCCAGACGCCCCATGATGGAGAAAAACTGCTCATGGTCCACCCCCTGGTCGGGGCGGAAGGTGCCGTCCCCCAGACCGGATACCAGCCCCATCTTCGCCAGGGCATTGACTGCCGGGCCGTACCAGCTGTCCATGGGCACATCGGAGAAGGCACTCTCCCCCTCCGGCATGTGGCAGTTGAGGGCCTGGGCCAGCAGGGAACAGAGCTGTGCCCGGGTGAGGGTCCCCTCGGGGTCAAAGCTCCCCCCGCCAATGCCCGAGACCATGCCATAGGTGGCCAGCAGGTCAATGGCGAGATCATAGGGGCTGTCCTGGGTATCGGTAAAGGAGCGATCCTCGATGGTGACCCCGGTTTTCTGTGCGAGGGTCTCCGGGCTGACGGCAGTCCACTCCTCACCGCCGGCGCCCTGCCACACTTTGGCGGTGGCGGGCAGGGCGGAGAGCAGCGCCGAAAGGGCATCCGCCCACTCGGGCTGTGCCGCGAGGCTGGAATCGATGTACCAGCTCTCCTTCAAGTCCACCCGGTAATACCCGGCGGTGTCTCCCTCTGGAGCGCCAGCCGACAGGAGGCGGGCCACTTCGTCCGCCAGGTCCGCCGGCACCAGCAGGTCGGGAATCACCCCCACCACGTCATTGGTGGCCCCACTGGCGGAGAAAAAGCGGTCGGTGGTAATTTTCATTGCGCTTCCGTCGGCAAAGTAATCGGGGAAGCTGCTCTCATCCATCAGCATCTGGGCCACGCCCTTGCCATAGGTGCGCTCCCCGATGACAATGCCGCACCCCAGGTCCCCCGTCGCCTTGGAAAAGAGCTCGGAGGAGCTGGCGGTGTAGGAGTCGGAGAGAATCAGCAGCGGCTTCTGGGTCTGGGCCTCGCCGGTACTCTTATAGATGTAATACTCGCCCTCTCCATCCCGGAGATAGCCCACCGTCTTTGCTCCGGCAAAGAGGCCCACACTGTCCACCGCCGCCTGGGTCAGGCCGCCGCCATTGCTCCGCAAATCCACAATCCAGTGGTCGGCCTGCTCAGCATACTCGGTAAGCCCCTCCTTCATATGGCGGGCGGTGTCGCTGCCAAAGGTGGTGCAGGTGATGAGGCCGATGTGCCCGTCCACCAGTGTGGTATCGGTGGCGGGAATTACAATGGGGGTGCGGGTGAGGGTGACGCTGTGCGCCTCACCGTCCCGCAGGTAGTGCAGCGTCACCTCTGTGCCCTCTTTCCCCTGAATCCAGGTGGTAATGGTATCCAGCGGCACACCGGCGGTGTGGTTATCGTCCACCTGAGTGAGAATGTCTCCCGCCTGCAAGCCGCCCGCCTGCGCGGGTGAGTTGTCCAGCACCTCACTCAGCAGCAGGCCCTCTTCGCAGGCGGTGGCCACGATACCGACGCCCACAATGTTGGAATCCTCCATACTGGCCAGAAACTGGGCGTATTCCTCGGCGGTAAAATACTGGGTATAGGGGTCGCCCAGCGCTTTCAGCATGGCCTCGATGGTGGGCTGATTGAGCACCTCCGGCGAGACGGGGTCGATGTAGTAATCTTCCAGCAGGGTGCGGGCCTGCTCCACGGTCAGGGCCTGTGTGGGCAGGGCCAAAAGGCTCAAAGCCAAAACCGCCGCACCGGCGCGGCGGAGAACGATTTTATTCATGGAGGGTACCTCCTTCATGTTCTGGGAATGGTCCCATTCTACCTCAAAATCCCAGGCGGTGCAAGCTGGGAAATCCAGGACAGAGCGGTTTCTGTGCTCCACCGCAACGGCGGAAGATTTTGTCCTCGCCGGACGGGCTGCTTACCCAGCAGGGGCCCCATTTCTTTTCGCAAAAAGAAATGGGGGAAAGAAAAGACGGAGAGGGGAACTTCTCG
>DXDX01000057.1 GCA_019115265.1 Candidatus Flavonifractor merdigallinarum
CCGCCGCCGACGAGCTGCCCGACGTGCCCGCCGACCGCCCGGAGGAGAACTGGAACTATGACGATTCGGCCTACAAGGCCCGGGTCTACTTCGGTGTAGGGAAGGCAAAGCCGGAGACGGAGCTTATCTACGGCCCCAACATTGCCGACTGGCCGGAGCAGATTCCCCTGCCGGAGAACCTGCTGCTCACCGCCGCCGCGGCCATCTACGACCCGGTGACCACCACCGACGAGCTCATCCCCTCCGGGGAGACCTCCTCCTACCGCTCCAACCCCCTGCGGCTCTCTGAGTTTGCCCTCTCCCGGAAGGACCCCCAGTACGTCCCCCGGGCCAAGGCCATTCTGGCCGAGGAGCGCAAGCGCCGCGCAGGGGAGGCCACCGACGCCCTGATGGGCCACGACGGCAAGACCACCGGCCTGGGCTCCTTTGTGATGGCCCTCAAGCCCGGCGACGGCTCCGCCCGGGAGCAGGCCGCCTCCTGCCAGCGGGTGCTGGGGGGCTGCGCCAATGTGTGCGCCGAGTTTGCCACCAAGCGCTACCGCTCCAACGTGGTCAACTGGGGCATGCTGCCCTTCCAGGCCGCCGATGTGAAGGAGTGGAACATCCAGCCCGGCGACCGGCTGTACATCCCCAACATCCGCGCCGCTCTGGAGCGGGGAGACGAGTCCATCCCCGCCACCCTCATTCAGAACGGCCAGGAGAAGGCCGTCACCCTCACCCTCCCCGGCATGACCCAGGAGGAGCGGGAGATTGTGCTGGCCGGGTGCCTCATCAACTATTACGCCAAGTAATCTAAAGGCCTTTTGATTTCGCAAAAACAGGAACAGAGGAGGTTTGCACCATGAAACAGCTTGTGATCACCATCAGCCGTCAGTATGGCTCCGGCGGGCGCATTCTGGCCCGGCGGCTGTCCGAGGAACTGGAGATTCCATTTTACGACAAGGAGATCATTCAGAAGGTGTCCGAGCAGACGGGGCTCACCGAGCACTACATCCGCCAGACGGAGTCCCGTCCCACCGGCAGCTTCCTCTTCGACCTGTACAGCATGACCCAGACCATGCCCTTGGCGGACCAGGTCTTTGTGGCCCAGTCCAAGTACATTCAGGAAGTGGCCAAACACCCCTGCGTCATTGTGGGGCGGTGCGCCGACTATGTGCTGGATGAGCACCGCTGCTGCCTGCGGGTCTTTGTGCAGGCCCCGCTGGAGCAGCGGGTGCGCCGGGCCCGGGAGGAGTACCAGGTGGACGCCCCCCATGTGGAGAGCTATGTCAAACAGCAGGACCGCTACCGTGCCTCCTACTACAACCACTTTGTAGGGCGCAAGTGGGGAGACATGGGCAACTATGATCTGTGTATCAACAGCCGCATTGGCATCGACCAGGCGATGGCCGCCATCAAGGCCGCCGCGCTGGCCATGGACGGCTGAGGCGGCGCAGAGAGACAGACCCCAGCCGGGCGCACCGCACCCCATGCGGCGCGCCCGGTTTCGCGCGGCGGGAAAAATGGTGCTTTTTTCATTGTGTATTGCCAGGTGGTATGCTATAATCATCCATACATGTATGACGAGCGATTCCCGAAAACCGTTTTGCAGAGGTGCGAGCGTATGAAGATTGTCGTGTTGGCCGGCGGGCTGAGCACAGAGCGGAATGTGTCCTTCTCCACAGGCGCCATGGTGTGCGAGGCGTTGAACCGCCTGGGGCATGAGGCTGTGGTGGTGGACCTCTTTTTGGGTCTGGAGGACTATCCCCACCCGGTGGAGGAGCTGTTTCGGCTGCCGCCCCCCCTGCCGGACCCCAACAGCAAGGAGCGGGAGCCCGATTTGGACGCGGTGAAGGCCTCCCGCCGGGACCAGAGCGCCAGCCTCTTCGGCCCCGGCGTGCTGGAGGCGTGCCAGATGGCGGATGTGGTGTTTCTGGCCCTCCACGGGGCCAACGGGGAGGATGGCCGGATTCAGGCCGCCTTTGACTTGCTGGGCATCCTCTACACCGGCTCGGGCTATCTGGGCAGCGCCATCGCCATGGATAAGTGCTTTACCAAGGCGGTGCTGGCGGGGACAGGGGTGCTCACCCCCAAGTGGCAGACCGTCCGCCTGACCCCGGAGGACATGGCCGCCCTGGAGGCGGAGGAGCCCACCCCCTGTGTGGTGAAGGTGCCCAACGGCGGCTCGTCGGTGGGGGTGTACCTGTGTCACACCGGGGCGGAGCTCCACCAGGCGCTCACCGCCTGCGCCGCCGTCACCGGGCAGGTGCTGGTGGAGCAGATGGTGGAGGGCCGGGACTTCTCCTGCGGTGTGCTGGACGGGGAGAGCCTGCCCCCCATTGAAATCATCCCCAACGAGGGCTTTTACGACTACGAGAACAAGTACCGCCCCGGAGCGTCCCGGGAAATCTGTCCGGCGGACATCGACGGGGCCGCCGACGCCAAAATGCGCGCCGCCGCCCTCAAGGTCCACGAGCTGCTGGGTCTGGTGGCATACTCCCGCAGCGACTTTATTCTGGACCGGGAGGGGCAGGTGTGGTTTTTGGAGGTCAACACCCTGCCGGGGATGACCGCCACCAGCCTGCTGCCCCAGGAGGCCGCTGTGGTGGGCGTGGACTACGACACTCTGTGCCAGCGAATTGTGGACGCCTCTCTGGCGGCCCGGACACAGGGAAATTGACAAAGGAGAGAATTGCTGCATGGAGCCGATGACCCTACGCGAAATTCTGGATGTGGTGGGAGGCCGGATGCTGGGGGAGTTTGACGACCTGGACCGGCCCATCGCCCGGGTGGAGACGGACAGCCGCACCATCCATGAGGGGTCGCTGTTCATTCCCCTGTCCGGGGAGCGCTTTGACGGCCACGCCTACATCAATGCCGCCCTGGAGGGGGGAGCCGCCGGGTGTTTCACCCAGCGGGAGCGGGAGAGCTACCTGCCCGGCAAGTTCTATATCAAGGTCCCCAACACCACCCGGGCCCTGCGGGATTTGGCCAAACACTATAAGAGCAAGTTCCCCATTCCGGTGGTGGCCATCACCGGTTCGGTGGGCAAGACGACCACCAAGGACATGGTGGCCGCCGTGTTGGGGGAGAAGTACAAGGTCCTCAAGACAGAGGGCAACCTGAACAACGACATCGGGGTGCCCATGACCCTGCTGCGCCTCAACCGCGAGCATGAGCTGGCGGTGCTGGAGCTGGGTATGAACCACGCCGGGGAGATTGACTACCTCTCCGACCTGGTGGAGCCGGATGTGGCCCTCATCACCAACATCGGGGACTCCCACATTGAGTTTTTCGGCAGCCGGGAGAAGATTCTGGAGGCCAAGAGCGAGATTTTCCACCACGCCAAAGCCAACTGTCTGGCCATCCTCAACGGCGACGACCCGCTGCTGCGCTCTCTGGCGCCCCTGCCGTTCCAGACGGTGTGGTGCGGCATGGGGGAGGACTGCGAATACCGGGCCACCGGCGTCCACAGCGACGGGGGAAGCCACATGCTCTGTGAGGCCCGCACCCCCCGTATGAGCTGTCCGGTGGAGATTCCCGCCCTGGGCGAGCACATGGTGTATCCCACCCTCATGGCGCTGGCGGTGGGGGAGCACTTTGGCCTCACCCAGAAGGAGATGGTGGACGGGGTGCTCCACTTCGCCCCCACCAAGATGCGCATGAACATCCTCCACCGGGGGGACAACATCACCATTCTCAACGACACCTATAATGCCAACCCCCAGTCCATGCGGGCGGCGGTGGAGGTGCTGGCCAGCACCAAGGCCCAGCGGAAGGTGGCGGTGCTGGGCGATATGTTCGAGCTGGGCCCCCTGGCCCCGGTGCTCCACGCCGGTGTGGGGGAGTATCTGGGCAAATCGGGCATTCAGTGTCTGGTGACGGTGGGGGAGCTGTCCCGCCACATTGCCGATGCCGCCCGCCAGAGCGGGGTGGAGGAGGTCTACTGCTGCCCCGACAAGGACAACGCCCGGCAGGTGCTGCCCCAGGTCATTCAGCCCAACACCACCGTTCTGGTGAAGGCCTCCCGGGGGATGGCCTTTGAAGAGCTGGTGGAGTATTTGAAGAGCATCACCAAGCCAGAATAGACAAAGACCGGGCCGCGGACTCCCAGTGGGGCCCGCGGCCCTTTGTGCGAGAGGGGGAAGTGGGTGTGGCGTGGGACAGCAGAGCGTATGAGGGCCACTTGGCGCAGCTGCGCGCCGCCATGAAGGGGCAGGCGTTCTGGAAAACCGCAGTCTTTGGCACGGCGCTTTTGGAGCGCCAGTGGCCGGTGTACGAGCGCCTTGCGGTGGGCCGGACCTGGGGTGCGCCCAAGGAGGTGCGCAAGGTGCTGGACCGGCTGTGGAAGGCCATTCCCACCGGACTGCGCATCCAGGAGAGCTATCTCCAGCTGCTGGAGGAGCACCCGGTGGAGCCCCGCACCGAACCCTGGGACGCCCTGGCGGCGGAGACAGTGGCGGACGCGGTGCATCTGCTGGAGGTCTTTTGGGAGAAGGACGCCGCTGCGGTCCCGGGACTCGCTCAGCAAAATCTGCATTTTGTTGAGTTGTTTCTAACCTGCGTGGGAGAGGACAGCGACCCGGAGCACCCCCTGATGGCGGCGGAGCTGGAGGCCCAGCGGGCGCTCGTCCGCCGTCTGGCCGACACCCCCAACCGGGACAAACCCGCCTTTCTGGAGCAGTACCGGGCGGAGGACAAGGGGAACATCCTGGGGGAGCGCTGGTTTCCCCAATACCCCGACTATCCGCCCCTCAAGCGGCGCAAACGCGCGGACATGCCGCCGCTGCGCCGCACCAGCCCCCAGTATGAACAGGTGCAGAAGGCTATGCGGGAGGGGAACGACTGGGCGCAGCGGCAGAGCCGCCTGGAGCGCCTGCGCCGGATGGCGGAAACGCGGACCTGGGAGCCGAGCGCGGGGGAGACGGCGGGCCGGCCTATGACCCCCGCTGACGTTCTGGCTCTGCTGGTAGAGCAGGCGGACCAGACCTTGTCCGGCGCCAAAGAGTGCTATGTGTGTACCGGGGACGGGTTACAGACCCGCGCCCTCTATGACCAGGCGGCCCGCAGCTTTTGGGCGGCCTATGCCCTGGTGGACCGGGGCTGGCCGGGTACGGAGCGTCTGGGGGAGGGCTTTGGCCGGGACATCCAGTCCGCCGCCCTGTGCGCCGGGATGGGGGGCCACTGGGAGCTGGCCCAGGCGCTGCTGGAGCGGAGCTGGACCACTCAGTACCCCGGCCCCAATTGCCAGATGCTCCGCACCCCCAGCACCGGCTGGCTGGACCGGGAAGAGAACCGGGTGCTCTACCACCTCATCCGCCGGGAGGACGGGGATGCAAAAGCACTTTTGGCGCAGGCGGAGGGGCCGTGGACGGCCCAGATGCGCCTGCTGCTGGAGGGGGACGGCCCGGGATTGTACCGGGAGGTCATCCGGCTGGTTCGCGCCCTGCGGCGGCACTATGACTACCAGGCGTACCGGCCCGTGCTCTCCTTCCGCGCCCTGAGCCTGCTCCGGCTGGCCCGTCTGCGGGGGGTGACCGTGGAGGTGCCCGACGTGGTGGAGGTGCCTCCCGCGCTGCTGGCGGAAGAGCCCATTTCCACAGCGGACTGGCCCCTCATCGGGCAGGAGCTGGTGGACATCGCCCTGTCCCCCCAGGGGGAGGGACTGCTGGCCCGATGGACCACTGCGGCCCGTCTGGGGCGGGTGGTGCATGTGACATACAACGACAAGCGAGGACCAACCTATGATTGACATTTCCGTATCCAACCTGGTGAAAGAATTTGAGGTTGGAGACAAAATTTTAGACGGCCTCACCTTCCAGATTGAGCAGGGGGAGCGGGTGGGCCTGCTGGGCAAGAACGGGGCGGGCAAGACCACCTTTCTGAAGATTCTCACCGGCGAGCTGGACTACGATGAGGGGGAGGTGGTGGTGGCCCCCGGTAAGACCCTGGGCCTCATCTCCCAGATTCCGGTGTACCCCCCGGAGTACACGGTGGAGGATGTGCTGCGCACCGCCTTTGACAAGCTCAAGGCCATGGAGCGGGAGCTGGGCGCGCTGGCAGAGCGGATGGCGGAGGACAACGACCCGGCGATCCTGCGCCGCTATGACCAGCTCTCGGCGGCCTTTGAGGCGGGGGGCGGCTACGACACCGAGACGGAGCTCAATAAGGTCTGCAACGGCCTGCTCATTTCCCAGGACATGCGCCGTCAGGACTTTTCCTCCCTCTCCGGCGGGGAAAAGACACGGGTGAATCTGGGGCGGCTGATTCTGGAGAATACCGATATTCTCCTCCTGGACGAGCCCACCAACCACCTGGATTTGCGGGCCACCGAGTGGCTGGAGGAGTATCTGGACCGCTTCAAGGGCACGGTGCTGGCCATCTCCCACGACCGCTGGTTTCTGGACCGGGTAGTGCAGCGTGTCATTGAGATTCAGGACGGCAAGGCGGAGTTCTACGCGGGCAATTACAGCTTCTATGCCGAGGAGAAGGAGCGCCGGTACGAGGAGAAGCTCAAACAGTACGAGAAGGAGCAGGCCAAGCTCCAGCAGCTCCAGACGGCGGCGGCCAAGCTGCATCTGTGGGCCTTTATGGGCAACGACAAGCTCCACAAGCGGGCCTTCTCCATTGAAAAGCGGATGGAGCGCCTGCGCAAGACGGACAAGCCCAAGAAGGAGCGCCGCCTGGACATCCGCTTTGGTGAGCGGGACTTTCAGGGGGACGAGGTGCTGCTGGTCAAGGATTTGGAGAAGGGCTTTGACGGGCGCACCCTGTTCCACGACGTGAATCTGCTGGTGGAGGGCGGGGAGCGCATTGCCCTTCTGGGGGACAACGGCACCGGCAAGTCCACCTTCCTCAAGCTGCTGCTGGATGAGGAGCTGCCCGATGAGGGCAAAATCCGCTTCGGCCCCACAGTGAAGGTGGGCTATCTGCCCCAGATTATCCACTTTGACCACCCGGAGCGCAATCTGGTGGACACCATGCTCTACACCCAGAACTGCACCACCCAGGAGGCCCGGGACCGGCTGGCGGCCTTCAACTTCCGGGGGGAGGACGTCTTTAAGCCGGTGTCCGCCCTCTCCGGCGGGGAGCAGAGCCGTCTGCGCCTGTGTATGCTTATGGACCATAAAATCAATTTGCTCATTCTGGACGAGCCCACCAACCACCTGGACATCGCCTCCCGGGAGTGGATTGAGGAGGCGGTGACCGACTACGAGGGGACGCTGCTCTTTGTCTCCCACGACCGCTATTTCATCAACCAGTTTGCCGGGCGCATCTGGATGATAGAAAACGGCCAGATTACCGACTTCCGGGGGACCTTTGAGGCGTTCCGCGCCTGGCGGGACCGGCAGAAACAGCTGGAGCAGGCCAACAAGCCCGCCGCCCCTGCCAAGACGGCGGCCAGCAAGCCGGCCAAGCGCACCGGCGGCACCAAGCTGCTGGAGAAGCAGGTGAGCGCCGCTGAACGCGCGGTAGCCAAGGCGGAAGAGCGGCTGGAGGCTCTGGACGGAGCGATGGCGGAGGCGGCCACCGACTATGTGCGCCTCCAGGAGCTGGGCGAGGAAAAAGCCGCCCTGGAAGCGGAGCTGGCGGAGCTGTACGCCCAGTGGGAGGAGCTGTCCGCCGCGCTGGAAGAGGCGGGGGGAAGCTTATGAAATACGGAACGGGAATCAAGGCCATCCCCTACAAGGGCAAGCGGCAGAGCGGCCTGTGGTGGAAAATCGCCGTTGCGGTTGTGCTGGTGGGGGTGCTGTGCTTTGGCGTGCTGGAGGGGCTGGTGCTGGCCGGCGGGCGCACCCATGTGGCCGAGGGCGAGGGCGCGCCGGAGGTCATGGTCATCTTTGGCTGCAAGGTAGAGCCTTGGGGGGCACCCTCCCAGCTTTTGCAGGACCGACTGGACACCGCCCTCTCCTATCTGAAGGAGCATACAGAGCTGACGGTGGTGGTGTCCGGCGGACAGGGGAAGGACGAGCCCATGAGCGAGGCCCAGTGCATGTATGAGTACCTCACCGCCAACGGGGTGGACGGGGCGCGTATTGTGCAGGAGGACCGCTCCCACAACACCTGGGAGAACGTCCAGTACACTCTGGAGCTGTTCCACTCTGGGACCGTCCCTAGCACTGGAAAGGTGCTGCTGGTGTCCAACGCCTTCCACCTGGCCCGCATTGAGCTTTTGTGGGACCGGGCTTGGGATGGGACACTGACCGTCTCCACCCTGGCGGCCCCCAGCTCCCATTTCCCCTCCAAAGTGAAGATGTACCTGCGGGAGCCGCTGGCTCTGGCAAAATCCTTTTTGTTTGACAGGTGAGTGAACCATGGATATGTTGGAAAAACTGCGGGAGCTGGACTTGCGCGCCCAGGCGCTGGAGGCCCAGCTCAACGCGCCGGAGACCTATCAGGACCCCGAGCTGGTGGCCCGCCTCAACCGGGAGCAGCGGGAGCTGGAGCCGGTGGTCACCGCCTACCGGAATCTGGAGCGCCGCAAGGCGGATTTGGCCGGGGCGGAGGAGCTGATGGGGGACCCGGAGCTGGCGGAGATGGCCAAGGAGGAGTACGCCCAGGCCAAACAGGACATTGAAACTCTGGAAGGGGAGCTGAAGGTGCTCCTGCTGCCCAAGGACCCCAACGACGGAAAGAATGTCATCCTGGAAATCCGCGCCGGGGTCGGGGGGGAGGAGGCGGCCCTCTTCGCCCACTCCCTCCACCGGATGTACTCGATGTACGCCGAGAGCCGGGGCTGGAAGGTGGATCTGGTGAGCCTCAATGAGACGGAACTGGGGGGCGTGAAAGAGCTCTCCCTGGTCATTGAGGGGGAGGGGGTGTACTCCCGCCTGAAATTTGAGAGCGGCGTCCACCGGGTTCAGCGGGTCCCCGAGACGGAGAGCGGCGGACGCATCCACACCTCCACCGCCACCGTGGCGGTGCTCCCCGAGATGGAGGAGGTAGATGTGCAGCTCAACCCCGCGGACATTGAGATGCAGGTGTTCCGCTCCTCCGGCGCGGGCGGCCAGCACGTCAATAAGACCTCCTCCGCCGTGCGCCTCATCCACAAGCCCACCGGCACCGTGGTGGAGTGCCAGCAGGAGCGCAGCCAGTTCCAGAACCGGGACAAGGCCATGCGCATTCTGGCCTCCAAGCTCTACGAGGCGGAGCAGGAGCGCCTGAGCAGCGAGTTTGAGAGCCAGCGCCGCAGCCAGGTGGGGACGGGGATGCGCAACGAGCGCATCCGAACCTACAACTTCCCCCAGGGCCGTGTGACCGACCACCGCATCAACCTGACGCTCTATAAAATTGACGCGGTGATGGACGGGGATTTGGACGAGCTCATTGACGGGCTGGTCACGGCTGACCAGGCGGAGCGCCTGCGGGCGGGGGAGGAGCAGTAAAGCCTTTTCGCTTTATGTTTCTTTTGCCGCCCTTTTTCTGAGAAAAAGCAAATATACACTGTAACGGAAAAATACTTTACAGTTGTTCTTATTACTGCATTGAAACCCCGTCGAACCGGGGATTCTACCACAAAAAGAGAGGACAGACAGCATGGAACTTTGCATTCATTTTCGTAGCCTGCCGGAGGGGATGGACTTGCTCCGTATGCGGGAGGAGCTGGCCTATGTGCTGGAGGAGGACGGCTGGCTCACCGGCTCCGGCCCCGACTGGCTGGAGTTGGAGCTGGAGGACGAGCGCATCAATCCCAAGTATGGGATTCTGGCCGTGAAGAACTATCTGCAAAAGCGGGAGTTCGCCCCGGACACCACCATTGAGCTGGCGGGAACCCCGGTGGGCATTTACGAGTGAGCCGAAAGAACAGGTGAAAAAGCTGTGAAGACAAAACACTTTATAGAGCTGGAAGTGGAGCAGGCCGCCCAGATTCTCCGCCAAGGGGGGCTGCTGGGCATCCCCACCGAGACGGTGTATGGCCTGGGGGCCAACGGTCTGGACGCTGCGGCGGTGGCCCATATTTTTGAGGCCAAGGGCCGCCCCCAGGATAATCCCCTCATCCTCCACATCCCCGACGCCTCCTGGCTGGAGCGGTACTGCCAGAACATTCCGCCGGCGGCCTATGCCCTGGCTCAGCGCTTCTGGCCGGGCCCCCTCACTATGATTCTGGAGCGCCGGGCGGTGGTGCCCGATGCGGTGACGGCAGGACTGGATACGGTTGGAATGCGCTGCCCCGCCCATCCGGTGTGCCGGGCCATTCTCCAGGCGGCGGGCGTGCCGGTGGCGGCCCCCTCGGGGAATACCTCTGGCCGGCCCAGCCCCACCAGCGCGGCGGATATGCTGGAGGACATGGAGGGGAAGATTGACGGCATTGTGGACGGCGGCCCCTGTCAGGTGGGGGTGGAGTCCACCATCATAGATTTGACGGTGCAGCCCCCCCGTCTGCTGCGCCCCGGCGGGGTGACGCTGGAGGAGCTGCGGGATGTGCTGGGCGAGGTGGCGGTGGACGCGGTCGTCACCCGCCTGATGGGCGCGGGGGAGCACCCCAGAGCCCCCGGCATGAAGTACCGCCACTATGCCCCCAAGGCCCCGGTGACGGTGGTACAGGGTGCCCCGGCGGAGAGTGCCCGCTATATCCAGGCGCATTTAGCCGAGGGGGACGGGGTCATCTGCTTTGCGGAGTTCCTCCCCCTCTTTGCGGGGTACCCCGTGGAGAGCATAGGTCCCGCCGCCGATCAGGCCGAGCAGGCCCGGAGAGTCTTTGACGCCCTGCGGTATTTTGACAACACGGCAGTCAAGCGCATCTGGGCCCAGGGCCCCGACCCCACCGGCATTGGTCTGGCGGTGTCCAACCGGCTGAACAAGGCGGCGGGCTTCCAGATCATTGAGGTGTAGCCGAGAGGAGGGGCGGCAGATGAAACGCATTGGCATCACCGGCCCCACCGGGGCGGGCAAGACCACCGCGCTCCAGGTGCTGGAGCAGCTGGGGGCGCACATCATTGACGCGGACGCCGTGTACCACCGCCTGCTGGCGGAGAGCGGGGAACTGCGGGCGGCGCTGGTCCGCCGCTTCGGCCCGTCCATTCTGGACGCCGGGGGACAGGTGGATCGGAAGGCGCTGGGCAGCGCGGTATTTGGGGACCCGGCGGCGCTGGAGGATTTGAACGCCATCACCCACCGCTTTGTGCTGGCGGACATCCGAACGCAGATGGAGGAGGCCCGGCAGCAGGGCAGGCCCGCCGTGGCGGTGGACGCCATCGCCTTGGTGGAGAGTGGACTGGGGGCAGAGTGCGACGCAGTGGTGGCAGTGCTGGCTCCGCTGGAAACCCGCATCCGGCGCATTATGGCCCGGGAGGGCATTTCGGAGGACTACGCCCGCCGCCGCGCCCTGGCCCAGAAGGGGGACGACTTCTTCCGCGCCCACTGCGATCATGTGCTGGAAAACGGCCCGGAGGAGAGCCGGGAGGAATTTGCCCAGCGGGCGCTGGACTGGTTCCGGGCGTTTCTGGCGGAGTGAAAATTTCCCGGAGCTCTGGAAAAAGTCCGCCGCCTGTGATACCATAAGAAAGTCTGGACTGGCGTTCCGGTCTGGACCGGATAGCATCCACAAAGGAGGAATTTTCGTGGAAGAAAAAGTGAAAACACCGGGAGAGCTGCGCCGGGAGGCGCTGTGCTACGCCCCGAAGAATGGCTATGACCGTCTGTCCACCGAGGACGAGGCGGCCATGCAGGCCTATTGTGAAGATTATAAGCGCTTCCTGGACGTGGGCAAGACCGAGCGGGAGTGCGTGGACGAGGCGGTGCGCCAGGCCAAGGAGCACGGCTTCCGCCCCCTGGAGCGGGGCATGGAGCTCAAGCCGGGCGATAAGGTCTACCGGGTCAACCGGGGCAAGAGTCTGCTGCTGGCGGTCATCGGGCAGAAGTCTCTGGCCGAGGGCGTCAATATCGGCGCGGCCCACATCGACTCCCCCCGCCTGGATTTGAAGCCCAACCCCCTCTATGAGGACAGCGAGCTGGCCTACCTCAAGACCCACTACTACGGCGGCATCCGCAAGTACCACTGGGTGACCATCCCTCTGGAGCTGCGGGGCGTGGTGGCCTGTAAGGATGGCCGGGTGATTCCCGTGTCCATCGGCGGCGGAGAGGGCGACCCCCTCTTCACCGTCAACGATTTGCTGCCCCACCTGGGCGCGGAGCAGTCCAAGAAGCCTCTGGGGGAGGCCATTCCCGCCGAGACGCTGAATCTGCTGGTGGGCAGCCGTCCCTTCAAGGACGACGAGGGCTCCGAGCGGGTGAAGCTGGCCATTCTGGATCTGCTCAACCAGAAGTATGGCATGGTGGAGGAGGACTTCATCTCCGCCGAGCTGGAGGCGGTGCCCGCCTTCAACGCCTGCGACATCGGCTTTGACCGCTCCCTCATCGGCGCCTACGGCCACGACGACCGGGTGTGCGCCTATGCGGAGTTTGCCGCCATCCTGGAGGTGGAGCGCCCCGCCCGCACCGCCATCTGCATCCTGGCCGACAAGGAGGAAACCGGCTCTCAGGGCGTGTCCAGCATGCGCTCGGCGGCCTTTGACACCTTTATGTCCGACCTGTGCGACAGCCAGAATGTGCCTCTGAAGGCCTGCTATGAGAAGTCCTTCTGCCTCTCAGCCGACGTGACGGCGGCCTTTGACCCCAACTTCCCCGAGGTGTATGAGAAGCGCAACAGCGCCCGGGTGAACTACGGCATGGGCCTGTCCAAGTACACCGGCGCCCGGGGCAAGTCCGGCTCCTCCGACGCTTCGGCGGAAGTGGTGGCCTACCTGCGCCGCGTGCTGGACGAGGGCGGCGTGTTCTGGCAGATGGCCGAGCTGGGCAAGGTGGACGCCGGCGGCGGCGGCACGGTGGCCTGCTTCATGGCCAACCGGGACATTGACACCATTGACGCCGGTGTGCCGGTGCTGTCCATGCACGCCCCCTTTGAGACGGTGGCCAAGCTGGACTGCTACATGACCTACAAGGGCATGAAGGCGGTCTATCTGGCCGAGTAAACAACCCCACCGGACGCGCCGCGCAGCCCGCGGCGCGTCCTTTTTGCGGGCTTACCGCGAAACCATGGAAGGAGAGTCCTATGACCACACAGCGTATTTATGACGAGGACAGCTTTGCCCGGACCTGTACCGCCCGGGTGCTCCGCTGTGAGGCGGCGGGGGAGAGCTGGCGGATTGCCCTGGACCGCACCTGCTTTTTCCCCGAGGGGGGCGGCCAGTTCGGGGACCAGGGGACCCTCACCCCGGCGGGGGGCGCACCAGTGCAGGTGCTGGACACCCGGAACGGGGACGGCCTCATCTGGCACATCACCGACACCCCCATCCCGGAGGGAACGGAGGTGGAGGGGGCGCTCAACTGGCCCCTGCGCTTTGCCCGGATGCAGTGCCACTCGGGGGAGCATATCATCTCCGGCCTCTTTCACAGCCGGTTTGGCCTGGAGAATGTGGGCTTTCACCTGGGGGATGAGGAGGTCCTGGTGGATTTGAGCGGCCCGGTGAGCTGGGCGGAGGTGCAGGAGGTGGAGCGCCTGGCCAATGAGGCGGTGGCGCTGGACTTGCCGGTGCAGTGTACCTACCCGTCGGCGGAGGAGCTGAAAACGCTCACCTACCGCAGCAAAATCGAGCTCACCGGACCGGTGCGCATTGTCACCATCCCCGGTTATGACGTGTGCGCCTGCTGTGCCCCCCATGTGCAGCGCACCGGCCAGATTGGCCTCATCCATTTCCTCTCCAGCCAGAACTGGAAGGGGGGCGTCCGGCTGCGCCTGCTGTGCGGCAGCCGGGCGGTGGAGGATGTGATGGCCAAGCAGAACAGCGTGGCGGCCATCTCCGCCCGCCTTTCCGCCCACCAGAGCCAGGTGGCCCAGGCGGTGGAGCGGCTGAACGGGGAGCTGGTGGCGCTGAAGCAGACCCACGCCCAGCTGGGCCGCCAGACCGCCCAGCTTCTGGCGGAGACTTTGCCGGTGGGGGAGACGGCGGTGTGCTTTGCAGAGCTGGACACCGCCGCCCTGCGCGCGCTGGTGAACGCCGCCTTGAAGCGGGGCGTCCCCCTGTGCGCCGCCTTTGCCCCCAGCGGGGAGCGGTTTTCCTACATTCTCGGCGCGGCGGAGGAAGATTTGCGCCCCCTGGTGCGGGAGATGAATGACGCCCTCTCCGGCCGGGGCGGCGGCTCGGCGGCCATGGTGCAGGGGAGCGTGGCCGCAACCCGGCCGGAGATCCAGCGCTGGTGGGACGCCCGGAAAACCGTGAACAAATCGTAAAGGTTGACGGGAAGCCGGTTTGGGGCTTGAAATCCCGTGCAATTTCCGGTATAATCCATCGGTATGTATGCGAAACTAAGTTCGCAGCAATTCTGACGAGAGGACTGAAGATCGAAATGAGCGCATCCAGAGAAAAAAGACAGCGCCAGGGTGATCCTGTGGCTGGACTGACCCAAAAGCAGATCCAGGAGCGCAAGGAGGCCCAGATCAAGAAGCGCAACACCGTGATCTATACGGTCATTGGCGTGATTGTGGCTGTGCTTGTGGTGGCGCTGCTGGTGTGGCACTCTGGCTTTTTCCAGAGCCGTACCACCGCTCTGACGGTGGACGGGCGGAATTATACCCCCGGTGAAGTGGCGTTCTACTACAACAGCGCCAAGCAGCAAAACGCCTATTACCTGTCCATGATGGGCATGTACGACACCAGCAAGTCCGCCAAGGAGCAGTACTACGACGAAGCGGCGGGCACCACCTATTACGACTACTTCATGGACAACGCCAAGAACCAGATTGTCTATACCAAGACGCTGGCGGACGCGGCCAAGGAGGAGGGAATGACCCTCTCCGAGGACAGCCAGGCCAGTGTGGAGGCCCAGATTGACAGCTACAAGTCCCAGGCCACCCAGACGGGCTATCCCAGCCTGAACTCCTTCCTGAAGGCCTACTTTGGTCCGTATATGAACCAGAACGTGCTGCGCTCCTGCCTGGAGGAGAGCTATCTGGCCAACCAGTACCGTCAGGCCCACTCCGATTCTCTGACCTATGACGACGCCGCGCTCCAGAGCTACTATGAGGAGAACCAGAACAGCCTGGATACCTTCGAGTACCGCTCCATGTTCTTCAGCGGCACGGCGGAGAGCACCACCGATGCCGACGGCAACACCGTGGAGGCCACCGAGGAGGAAAAGACCGCCGCCATGGAGGCTGCCAAGGAGAAGGCGGACGCCCTGCTGGCCCAGGTGGAGGGCGGCGAGAGCTTTGACAACGCCGCCAACGACCTGCTGGGCGAGGAGCCCAACCTGACCTATGACGGACAGCAGTCCGTGCTGGGCAGTAGCCTCAACAGCGCCATCAGCGAGTGGCTCACCGACAGCGCCCGGAAGGCCGGGGACGTGGCGGTGGTGGACTCCACCAGCGGCTACTATGTGGTGCAGTTTGACAACCGCTTCCTGGATGAGAACGACATCGGCCAGGCGGACATCCGCCACATTCTGGTGAAGGCCGAGGTGGCCGAGGGTGCGGAAGAGCCCACCGACGAGGCCAAAGAGGCCGCCAAGGAGAAGGCCCAGTCCATCCTGGACGAGTTTGAGGCGGGCGACAAGACCTCGGAGTCCTTTGCCGCGCTGGCCAACGAGTACTCTGAGGACCCCGGCTCCAACACCAACGGTGGTCTCTATGAGGATGTGACCGAGAACACCTCTTTCTTCCAGGGCTTCCTGGACTGGATTTTTGCCGACGGCCGCAAGGCGGGCGACACCGGTCTGGTGGAGAACACCCAGACCGACCAGTGGGGCTGGCATGTGATGTACCTGGACAAAGTGGACAATCCCCAGTGGAAAGTCACGGCCGATAACGCTCTGCGCAGCGCGGATATGAGCGCCTGGACCGAGGAGCTGACCAGCGGCATTGAGGCCGTGGACGGCAGCGGTCTCAAGTACGTGGAGTAACACACAGATTGGAAAGACCCAACCGGGGGCGGGGCGCAGGCTCCGCCCCCGCTCGTTTTTTCGGGAGGTATTATGGACGAACAATTTGCCCGCGCCGCCATGCTGCTGGGGGAGGCGGGGATGGAGAAGCTGGCCCGCAGCCATGTGGCGGTCTTTGGCCTGGGGGGCGTGGGGAGCTGGTGCGCGGAGGCGCTGGCCCGCACCGGGGTGGGAGCGCTCACCCTCATTGACCACGACACGGTGGGCCTCACCAACCTGAACCGGCAGGCGGAGGCCCTCCACTCCACCCTGGGCCAGCCCAAGGCCCAGGCTATGGCAGAGCGGATTTTGGACATCGCGCCCCGCTGTCAGGCCACCCCCCTGGTGGTGAAGTACGACGCGGAGCACCGGGACGAGATTTTTTCGGCGGACTGGGACTATATTGTGGACGCTATTGATCTGGTGTCCTGCAAGCTGGACCTCATTGAGACGGCCCGCTCCCGCCACATTCCCATCCTCTCCGCGCTGGGTACGGGGAATAAGCTGGACCCCACCCTCTTCCGCATCAGCAGCATTGCGGAGACGGAGGGATGCCCGCTGGCCCGTGTGGTGCGCAAGGAGCTGCGCAAGCGGGGCATTACCGACCACCGGGTGCTCTGGTCGCCGGAGCTGCCCGCCGCCACCGGGGAGAGCGGGGAGACACCGCCGCCGGGCCGCCGGGCCATTCCCGCCAGTGTGGTGTGGGTGCCGGCCTGCGCGGGATTGATGATGGCGGGGGATGTGGTGCGCACCCTCACCGGAATTTAAGGTATAAAAGTATCCTTCCATTGGAACACTAAAACCAATGGAGGGATGCTTCATGTCTGGGAAAACAGGATGGATCCGCCCGGCTCTGGCCGGGGCGGCGGCGGGACTGGTAAATGGGCTGTTCGGCGGCGGCGGGGGGATGGTGCTGGTGCCCCTTCTGAGCGGCTGGTGTGCGCTGGAGGAGCGGAAGGCCTTTGCCACTTCGGTGGCGATTATTCTCCCATTATGTGTGCTGTCCGCTCTGCTGTATGCGCTGCGGGGGGCGCTGGATGTAGTGCAGGCGCTGCCCTATCTGGTGGGCGGGCTGCTGGGGGGCTTTTGGGGCGGTAAGCTCTTCCGGGGGGTGAATCTGGTGTGGCTGCGCCGGGGCTTTGGGCTGCTGCTGTTATACGGCGGCTTCCGCGCCCTCCTGGGATGACGGAGTGGCTCTTACCCCTGGCGGCGGGAACGGTCGCCGGAATCCTCTCCGCCTTTGGGGTGGGGGGCGGGTCGCTGCTACTGGTCTACCTCACCGCCTTTGCCGGGGTGGAGCAGACCACCGCCCAGGGCATCAACCTCCTCTATTTTCTCCCGGCTGCCGCTATGGCCCTGCCCGCCCACTGGAAAAACGGCTATGTGGACCGAAAGGCCCTGTGGCCCGCCGTGCTGGCGGGACTGGCTGCCGCGGCCCTGGGGGCGTGGTTGGCTACCGGGGTGGATGTAAGTCTCCTCAAAAAGGGCTTTGGCGTGTTTCTTCTGGCGGTAGGGTGCAAGGAGTTGTTTTCTAGATCCTGAACCGGCTAAGCCGGGGGTGCGCTCGCCGCGCGGGCGTCCTACGCGGACAGCGCCCGATTTCTTTTCGCGGAAAAGAAACCGGGGAAAGAAAAGGCGGAGAGGGGAACTTCTCGTTCCCCTCTCCACTCCCCTCCAAAAGGACGGCCTTTTTAGGGGGCCGCCCAATAAGGGGTGCTAGATGAT